>CAYNJK010000066.1:0-11642 GCA_964397575.1 uncultured Saprospiraceae bacterium | reverse complement strand
CATATGATCTCTCAGAAAGCCAGTACTACTAATGAGCACTAAGGTTGTAATTATACCAATGCCATATTGGCCAAATTCCCTTTGGAAAAACTTGATAGAATAAAACGCTGTGGTTATGAAAATAATTAAAACTGGGACGCGTAGAGCCAGCGTATTTATACCAAATAGTTTTAGACCTAGCACCTGAGAGAAGGTTGTAAAAGGCAGCTTGGTATTCCGATGATCTACACCATAATCATACAAGTCGAAGTTTGGCATATAGCTGCCTTGTTCGAAAAAATGTAGGGCACGCATAAAGAATAGTGACTCGTCCCAGAGATTTATTGGCAATCGTTGTATATGGTGAAAGCAAGCAAAATACAAGGCGACAGACAGACCAAGGAAGCTTATTATGATATGTACTCTAGAAGGTAACATGACTACACAAAGCGCTTTTCGAAGGCAAACCGTTTCATATAGAAATTATAGAAAAATACGATAGCGATGACTATGGCTTTGGTTATATATTGATTGTTATGGAGCAAGGGAAGTTTATTAAAAAGGAAGATAAGCCCTGTGCCTATGGACAAGCCTATAAGAGACGTTATAAAAGAGATTGCAAAGGTTGTCCTAAGCTTTCTACGTAGTTCGAAGACAAAAGTTTTCTGGACAAGAAAATTAATAAGCATACCAGTGCCTGCTGAGATAACATTGGAGATAACAGGACTAAAGAGTGAGCCTACAAGATACAGATAGAGCAGATAGTCCACTATAGTTGCTAGTAATGAGGAAGTCGCAAACTTTAACTTCAGTCTGACAAGCTTAGGTAGAGAAAACTTTTGGTTATCCGCCATTAAATAACAGTGCAGTGAGGAACGGAAACACAAAATGGAGGGCTACATCCAATCATATGCTAAAAGTACTTAAGAATATACTTTAACCTATAAAATCTAGCTACATTCCATCGCCTTTAGTAACTTAGCTTTTAGCCTTTATCACATTAGAGATTTATTAATTATGAGACTTATAACATTAATACTAATAAGCCTACTGAGCCTAACACTAAGTGGTCAGATTACAGTAGAAAACAATACCCTGCCTAAGGTTGGTGATGTGTTGGAATATCAAGTCTTCAATGGGTTCCCAGATACTTTGATATACAAAACTACAGGAGAAGATATGAATTGGGTTTTTGAAGGCTTCAATGTTATTGGTTCAGAAACGGAATCTTATCTCACAAGCGAAGGGACTGCACTAGGAGATACGTTCCCTGATGCTAATATGATTCTCGATTTTGGGGGTTTTGAGGCAGCAGCGATAAGAACTGGAAATACTATAGAAATGATAGGTGTAGATGGTGGAGCACTTGCAGGAGGTTTTGGTTTGGAGACACAAGTCAATCTCGATGATAACTTTATCGTTGCCCAACGACCGCTTAATTTTGGAGATAGTTATGAAGATGAGTTCGATATCACCATTACCGTCGGAAGTGATATGATTCCATTTATAGATAGCCTAGGGCTACCCATTACGCCAGACTCACTGAGACTGAGTATATCCAATGAGCTGCGAGAAGAAGTTGTAGGTTGGGGCCAAGCGACGATTTTTGGACAAACCAGAGAGGTGCTACAAGTCAGAAGCACTTTTAGCACTGAGACAGAAATAGAAGCAGGCAGCCTTTTTCTAAACACTATCATTTGGCTACCTGTTACAGATATAATCGACGGTATATTGGGAGGCATGGGAGGTTTTGGTGGCTTCGGAGGCCCTCAAGACAATATCTCATATAGGTTCCTCAGTAATGATGCAACAGAAAGTTTTGTAGAGTTTGATGAAAATAGAATTCCAGACTCTACTGGTGTTTTCTCTGGTTTAAATGTGAGTGGACGTATTTCTGGACAGATAATCAGCAGTACGGATAATATCATTTCAGAGGCCAGCGAATATATTTTATTTCCTAACCCTGCCATCAACTCTTTCCAACTACAGAATCAAAACAGAGTCGAAGTTGTCAATGTAAATATTTTCAATTTACAGGGTCAAAACGTCTATTCTAAAAGAGACCATATTCCTTCTGAATACATACCAGTTATAGATCTACCTTCAGGCAGCTACGTCGTAATATTGAGTTCTGACAAGGGTATTTATTATAAAAAGTTAGCAGTCCAAAACTAAACTGACGACTTTGCTAGTCTGTTCTAGCAATTACAAATAACTTTTTGTATTCACTTACGGTCCCGATATTCATAAGCAGAAGGGAACTTGTGAGTATAAGGAATTGTATCACACCAAAGAATGCATAGCTGCATCCGAAGTACTGTATACAAACCCATTCCAAGCAAAATAATATTGTAAAAAAAATAGCAGGGATCAGAAAAACTTGTCGCTTATTATAATGCACTGGCAAGCGTTTTTGTGCAGCATTATAAAACAATACAGCCATTACAATATTAGCCAGCAACATAGCTATCAGTACTCCCCATATCTTATATGTGGGTACAAATACAAAAAGGCATACTACCATCACAATGAGGACCACAAATGATAGGCTTGTCAATATATCAGATCGCTTTACAAAAATAATTTGTTGATAAAACATCTTACTGTAAACCAAGAGAAATGAAACAAATGAAGCCAGCGTGATATAACGGGCTATTTCACTATAACTTTCCTTGCTGGTGACCAAGCCAATATTCGTCGCAACAAGTATCAGGACTGGAATGCACAGCAGAGGAAGTAAGATTATTAATCTATTGAAAAGGTTTATTTTATTTTTGTCGTCCTCTTGTTTTCTTGCAGCGAAGGTGTCAAAGAGAAAAGGTCTTACCGCATTTATTGTTGCTTCTACCACAATGATAACTATGCCAGCAATGGTCATCAGAACTGCAAAAATACCTACCGTCCCCAATTCCGCATTGTGTTCCAAAACCAATTTGCCTCCCTTGGTCAGTCCCCAGTATATCAGCAAATAAGGAATAAGAGCTACACTAAACTTCAAAGCAATTCTAATCATAGCTCCATCAGGCCTCAGAGTGAGGATGTTTTTTTGTAACACAAGAATGAGTAGTGTTGTCAATACATTTGCTATGAGCATACCTACAAAAGCACCTTCTACTCCCATCTTCAAAAAGATAATGCAGATAAACTGTAAAAGAATCACCATCAGGATCTGGAACAAGACAACAAATAAATAGCGACTCAGATATTTTTCATTCTTTAAAAAGATGAAGTAAACATTATTTATTTCAGACAGTGCCGCGTATATGAGGATATAAAAACCATAAGGGAAAAAGAATACTTCTTCTGAGCTAAATATTGCAGTAAAGGCCAGCTCACCAAAGAAATATCCTATGATAATCAGACCAACTGCAAAGAATATACTCGTAGTAAATAGGCTACTTAGGAAGCGATGCTTAAGAGCTTCATCTTTGTAATAATCATAGTATTGGGTAAGCATGGCAGCATTAAGTCGGAAGGTAGCAAAGACCATTAATAGTCCTGCTGTAATCATCATCAGATCATAGATAGCATACTCTACTTCTGAAAAAACATTGAGGTAGAGCGGAAGTAAGAAAATGTAAATTGCTGGCCTGATGAAGCCTACTATAGAATAGATTAGCATCCCCAGTATGGGCTGTTGCTTTGCTGCAGAATTGAAATTCTTAAGATTAAAAGCTGACAATCAGGTTACGGTTATGAACCTAAATATACGTAAAGCATTATTGCGCCCGCAGGTCTATATAAGAACGAAGATCTGCTAACTGCTGCTCGCTCATTTTCTCATATGGGTACTGCGGCATGTAGGAATTTTTTCCAGAGAAGGACTGGATGCCATATCGCGTTACCTGATAGATACTATGGCTACCATAACCACTGGCTTTCTTACTGAGATGCTTAAAAGTCAGTCTTTCGTCGTCTAGCTGGAAAAATGAATACTTTCTGTCTTCGTGGCAATAGAGGCAAGAGTTCTCATATATTTTCTTTCCATTGTCTGGATTGCCGACTAGGTCATCTTTTTTGACCATAGAATCATAGGCTGATCCAAAAGTTGCAGGCGAACCTTGCAAGTACTTTGACTTAATCAGTTCGACAACTTCAGGATTATTTTCGTTCTTATCCAGAGCTGAATAGACGCTTTCTATTTCTTCTTCAGTTAGATTGAGGTCAGACAGTTTTAGATCTATGGACCAGAGGTAAGCAAGCACTGATTCTAATTCCCAAGAAACCAATTTTCTTCCCTGAGCACATTCTACCGCACAAAGCTGTATAGCTTCCCTAAGGTCATTTCGTGCGGGAATCATCAGATCACCATATTTCTTATAGTAATCATCATTGTAGAAGGTCTCTCTATTGACTACTCCATATAAGCTGGTACCCTGAAGAAAAGGCAGACCTTTTTCGGCTGTGTAATCTAGTCTTGCTTGTGGGTCAGATACTGATAAGTCTGGATCTTCTCTTTCTAGATTGTGACAAGAAGTACAAACAAAATGCTTGCTCTGTATTTTTGTTTTGCCTCCTCCTGGCTTGGTTGCTATACCTTCTTTTATCAGTGTTTCTCCTCTAGAAGCGGAGACAGAAAAATCTTTGCCCCTAGGAACATGTCTTTCGGTTTCATCTCCTAATAACGCGAGCACTTTAGATACACTAAAGTCCTGATCATGTACTGTATTATCCTCTGAGGGAAGAATAAGAGAAGCACAAATAATAAAAACAGCACAAAGAAAGGATACAAGAATCTTTGCTGTAGACAACCTTATCATAACTTAAACTTTCTAGCTATAGTAAATCCAAACCTAAACTCACTCTCCGTCCAGCTGCTCATTGTGTAAGGTATGTAATCGGTCTCTACGATGCCAGATGCATTAGTTAAATTAATCTGAAAAACATGGCCTCCTCCTGTTTCCCATTCCAGACCAAAGCCTAAAGGCGGGAAAAACTCTCTATCCCCGTTGCTATTTAACTCTGACCTGAATTCTGAAAAGGTCAAGGTACCATCTACAATTATTGCTAAAGACTTATTGAGCTGAAATTTCAGAGCACCGCTGACACTAGGTAAGATATTGGTATCCCTTGCTCTATTTGGTTCTTCTCTTGCTGCTATGATATTTCTATAGGTAATCTGTGGAGCAATCTGTATAGCTAAGCGCTCAGATATTTTGGATGCAATGATTGCTTGGAAGTTATAAGTCATTCTATGTGCAAAAACCTCAAAGAAATTTATGACGCCAGGATTATTGGGATTTCTTGGCATGGTAGATATAGAGACCAAGCCAGAAAAAGCCATGCTAAACGGACTCTTTTCTGATTGCTCGAGCACTCGGAACTTCCATAGTCCTGATACATTCTGCTTTAGAGGACCACTTCCTTTGGCTCTCATAAGACCGATCATCATATTATCTGTCAGACCATAATCAAATTCGAAGATGACATCGGCAGCATTTTCTAGCCCCCATAGTGTCGTCCATCCACCGTTTACGTTTCCGAAGCGGTGACCGATTCTAAAATCAAGTATCCCTTTCTTTAAGGTCTCTACTGACTGCGAATTTATAACTCTGGTATCCTTAAAAGTTTGATAACTACGCTGACCATTAATCCCTGTTGTAGCAAGAAATACTAGCGTTGTAACCAGGATGATTATTCTCTGCACCATCTGTTTTATTTAATTTTCAGGGAAACCCTGCTGAATCCAACAATTTATTAACATGAAATCTTCAGGCAAAAGATCTATAGGTCCATCTTCTGCATAATCTGGTGGCATACCTATATCTGGATCTTCAGATAGAGAAATCACTCTTTCTTCGATTATGCCCGTAAAAAAAGGCTCCATGCCTGCATAGCTTGTATAATCTCCCCAACCTACAGCACCTAGATGGCAACCTGAATAAGCACAATACGTATCTATTAAGCCTTTCATATTGGTATTATAGCTCACTTCTTCTGAACAATCAAAGCCTGACGGAGTAAAACTCGCATTAGTACAGGAGAACCATATTATGGCAAACAATGTTATTACTATCGATATCTTTTTCATTCGAATTATTGTTAGATATTCGCACCACAAGTTTAATATAATTAACGTATAAAGTAAAATTGTAATATTATGTATCCACCTGAATTAGTAGCTCCAATGGCCAAAGATCTTACAGATTTCGGTTTTGAAGGCTTGCAGACACCAGAAGATGTAGATAATGTCCTAGGAAATAAAGAAGGAACTGTGCTGATGGTCGTAAATTCTGTCTGTGGTTGTGCCGCAGGAAATGCACGTCCAGCTGCAAAATTTTCATTGCAAAATGCAAGCAAACCTACCAAGGCTGTTACAGTATTTGCAGGAGTAAACAAAGAGGCTGTAGAAAGAGCAAGAGAGTATCTTTTACCCTATCCTCCATCTTCTCCTGCTATTGCACTGTTTAAAGATGGTTCGTTAGTGCATATGATAGAAAGACATCACATAGAAGGAAGAACGGCTCAGATGATAGCTGACAACCTAATGGAAGCAATGAATAAGCATTGTACTGTGCCAGCGTAACCACTTGCCATAGAATAAAAGATTAAAGGAAATAGCCCTTTGCATTCAGTTGTAAAGGGCTATTTTTTTGACCCTAACTGACACTTTACTTCAGAGCACTTATTTATAGACCATAATAATTCTCCCATCCTTCCGTCAGACAGAATAGGCCTCCTCCACCTCATTGATCATTATAAATAAATAGCATCCAAGGCATAAAAAAATCCCGATGGCAAAAGCCATCGGGACTAGTTCAGTTATGAAAAAACGTATTAGCCGAAAACGGCCAATCTTATCGTTTTGTATTTGTTGTTGTTATAATTCTCTTAGAAGTACTTGCACAAACTTGAACTCTTCTATTCAATTCTCTTCCCTCTTTAGTTAAGTTATCTGCAATTGGATTAGTTTCTCCGTATCCTTCGTAAGTAATTCTATCAGCGCCAACCCCAGCAGCTATTAAGCTGTCTGCAACTCTCTTAGCTCTTTTCTTAGAAAGAGCAAGGTTAGCAGCTTCTGCACCTTGGCTATCTGTATATCCAGATACATTTAAGAATGCTTCAGGATATTGATTAGCAAAAGATACTATACCAGAAATAGAAGCATCATAAGTGTCTGACTTAGAAGAACCAGAACCAAAGCTTATCGATGGTGCACAGTATCTGTTTATAGTCTCAGCTCTTGTAGGCTTTCTTATTGCAGGGCATCCGTCTTTTTCTGGAACACCTGCTTCATTAGGACACTTGTCATCTTTGTCTGCAATTCCGTCACCATCTGCATCTGGGCAACCCATTACCGTTCCAGCTACTTCTGGACAAGCATCATCTTTATCTATAACGCTATCACCATCCGTATCAGGACATCCACCTACATCACCTGGAGTATTAGGACAAGGATCGCTATCATCATCTACTCCATCACCATCAGAATCTGGAATAGGACAACCATCATACTTAGATACACCAGACTCTTCTGGACACTTATCTACATTATCGCCTATACCATCACCATCTGAATCAGGACAGCCATTGTATCTTGACTCACCTGCAACATCTGGGCAAGAATCATCTCCATCTATTATTCCGTCTCCATCAGAATCTGGACAACCCATAAATTCAGCTAGACCGGCTACAGAAGGACACTTATCTTCATTATCAATGATTCCATCACTATCTGTATCAGGACAGCCAGCAAATTCCTTAAGACCTGGTGTATCAGGACAGTTATCCTTCTTATCAGCTACACCATCCTTATCTCTATCTTGCTTACCAAGAGATAAAGCAAGTCCTACTTCATGCAATAAATAATTGTCGTTACCACTTGTTACTTCATCAGATGGAAACCCTGCTGCTCCTACATTAGGCGCACCTTCGTAGATACCATCATGAGTATCATTGAATCCGATTCCATACTGACTATGCCAGAAAAGACCAAAGTTGTCTGTGAAATTATATCTCAATCCAATTCCTAGTGGAATATGAAGTCCAGATGCATCTTCGCCTCTGTCATCATTTTGACCAGGCTGATCTCCTCCTCCAGGTACATTGGAATAATTAATAAATCCAATTCCTCCAGATAAGAAAGGATTGAATCTTTCTCCTTTTAAGAACTTCCAGTGAAGAGCTGGGGCGACTTGCCATACATCAGAAAGAAACTCATGAAACACTGTGTTGTTTAAGTTATCTCCTCCTACTGATGGAGTAAGGTCTATACCATGTCGTCCAGTAGAACCTTGTAAAAATATATCTACAGCTGGCGATAAGTAATAGCCTACTCTAGCTCCGAAATGTCCTTGGAAAGGAGTACCGAAAATTATGTTACTACCAATATCTCCGCTATACTCCATCTTTCCGCCACTTAACATGACTCCCCACTTACTGGTTGCAGTTTGAGCTGATGTCGTGAAGGCAAAGCCTACAATCAAAATCAGCATCGACAACAATTGCTTTTTCATATTTATTAAAGTTTGTAGTTGAATTTGTTTCCAAAAATACCAAAATCATAATAGAAATTGGTCTAATATATTGTTTAGACTGAGTAAATCCTTTCTAAGTCACCAGATGAGATGCTGAACTTGAAGAGAAGCAAGGGAGAATTTTTTCATATTATAATTTTATAGAATTTATAATTGCTTGTATGCTAGTGCTTTAATTTCAATGAGTAGATTTTCATGTGGCAACTGACGTACAGCTACAGTTGTTCTTGTCGGTCCATTATGATCGAAAAATTGTCCATAAACTTCGTTGTAACCTTTAAAATCCTCCATATCAACCAAGAAAGTCGTGATATCTACGACATCTGTAAGTTCTAAGTTCATGCTTTTGAGCAAGCCTTCTATATTACGTATGACAGCCTCAGTCTGAAGCTTGATATCTAAGTGCCAACTGCCATCTTCATTTTGAGTAGCACCTACATGGGTATTATCTGGTCTACGACTGCTCGTACCAGAAACAAAGATGAAGTCTCCTACACGTTTGACATGTGGATAGTTACCTAAGGGCTGGGCTTTATCTTTAAGGACTTTGGACTGCTCGTTCATGAGTTAGTTTTTTATGAGTTTGTACAAGACAGGTCTACTAGGTGAAGCATCCAGATGCAAGGGTGCCAATTGTAAATTGAGCAAGTAGAGCCCATCTTTTATTTTACTCTCGACATATACAAGTTCAGTAATTGTGCAAGATCTGCGGTCGAACTTTTTATTCTTTTCCAGACCCCAAAAAATGTGATGCGCTGCTAGCTTACCTTTATCCACTTCCCTATCTACCGAAGGCAAATCTATCAATAAATGCTGAACACCTAGTTTGACCAGATACTTCATTGCTGCTTTGTCTAGGTAAGGTGGATTGGTACCAGAATAGTCTTTTGTCAGTTTGCTTTTTCTATTTGGAAGTGTTCTTATTATTACTGCAGCTGGGGCAGTCTTTCCCAACTTTGCTTTTATAGATTTCAGGCTAATAATCTTATCAGCTTTATTCTTATCCTCTAAAGGAACACTAATCAGCTGTGCTATGAAATGGTAGTTTTTTAATATTTGGTTTATCGATTCTTGTTTCTTCGTGATGTGTCCAAGGCATTCTGTATGAGTACCATTACCATGAGGATTGAGACTGACATCATAGAAATTTACGGGGGCCCCTTTCTTTACAGAGCCGATAAAGTCTCCACTTTGATAGGGCTGCATCATAACAGGAGGTGCATAGAAACATCTTGCCTGGCCAAAAGGAATAGATATATCCAGTGGCTCAGACAAATCCGAACTGTACCTACCCTGGAGGTAATCAATAATTACTTTCATTTTTAATTCTGTTGTACTAGTACATGGAGTTTCAATGCTGCTCCATCAATTTCAATTATGCCATAAAGGCGACATCAATTAAGCTTATGAGTACACAATGTAAAGTACTTTACATAAACTCTCTATGCCGAAGGAACTGGGAATGTTATTTGCTGTATTTATATTGTGTACAAACACATCCTTAATAATTCTATATAGGGTCTAGACTGGTCCCTTTTATATAAGAACATAACTCACAAATCGATTAAGGATGTCATGAATAAAATTCTATTCTGGTTTACTACAATTTTCTTTCTGATAATTAGTGGTTCCGTCTCCTCTCAGCAACTTTTAGCTCCGGCGGGAGATACTTTCTGTGAGGAAGACTTGAATATTTCCTGGTCTATAGGAGAAACTCTGATCAGTACTTATCAACTAAATGATTCAATATACCTTACTCAAGGATTTCAACAGCCCTTGCTTATCTGTTCTCCCTGTGATGAAGAGGAGTCTAATAGATTTATAGATCTTACTAAAGAGACTGGAGAAAGACAAGCCGCTATTCTAGTGGTGCCCAATCCCGCAACTGACCTAATAAATATACATACTGTGATCCTATTCGATGGTAAAGGCTACATAGCAATATTGGATGCCAATGCTAGATTGCGCAGACTGGAAGCTGTCACCTACAAAACTACTAAGCCATCTGTCAGGTCGATAGACATCAGTGATTATGAGTCTGGAAAATATTACATCAAGATTTTTAATGGTGCAATTGCAGAAAGCACGTCATTCATAAAAATTTAAATCAGCAAATTTTTTGACATGAAACTTAGACTTCTCATTCTTATATATACAATGCTTCACCTTGGTTTTTCTGCTTTCAGTCAGACTCATCATGTATACTTAGACTGTGACAGCTATACAGCTGTGGTAAGAGAGCATATAATAAGTACAGACTCCATTCGTACAGTGCCTCTAGAAAACATAGAAATAGAAGCAATAATCAAGATAGAAGATGAAATTGTTTATAAAGAAAACCACTTCCTTACAACGGATAGTATTGGCCGTGTATACATACAATTAGGAGCAGGACGATCTGAAGAAGAATTACATTTGACTCAAACTGATTCTGATACAATTCCAAAAATAGTATTACGTCTAATAAACGACTTAGATGAAGACTATGTGCTCACATCCATTCAGCAAGACTGTGATCTAGAAACGCCATACTGCATCAACTATCAAGCCGTCATCAGAGACGAAGAAGGTATGGTCTTACCAGATCATGAGATTGGTATGCGTATATCAATCGTAGACAAGCATCATTTGTCCATATATACTGAAGAACATTATGTAAGCTCTAATCATTTTGGCTTGGTCTATTTTGGGATAGGTACAGGTATAAGTTATGAGGAATTCAAAAATATAGATTGGACACGAGGCGGTCCCTACTTTATAAAAGTCGAAATTGATTTGGAAGGAGGCAGTGATTTTGAATTTGTAGGAAAAGAAAAAATAGCAGCTGTACCATATGCTTTAAGCTCTGGAAATGCTGTAGAAGGCGCACCTGGACCAACTGGCGAAAGAGGCCCAAGAGGTTATACTGGTTTAAATGGTCAAGATGGTAAACCTGGTGCTATAGGAGAACGAGGACCTGCTGGATTACAAGGAGCAACTGGTCCACAAGGAATACAAGGGCATACTGGACCACAAGGTCCTGCTGGTGCTATGGGACCAATAGGTGAAGAAGGTCCACCTGGAAAGAGGGGTCCGACGGGACCACAGGGGCCTGCTGGATTAAATGGAGCAGATGGCGTAGTAGGGCCACAAGGACCGCAAGGGCCTATCGGACTTACAGGACCGCAAGGGGCACAGGGACCACAA
>CAYNJK010000065.1:0-11664 GCA_964397575.1 uncultured Saprospiraceae bacterium | reverse complement strand
TAATTACGAATTATGAGTGATGAATTATGAATTCTTAGTTGTAATTAAAATTGATGCAAGAATTTTGTCTACTTCTCTTGCCTGTATTAAAATTCTATTAGCTTTTTGAAGTTCTAAAATTGATGAGTCTTTAAGCAGGTTAATCCAATAAATAGTTTCTTTTGATTCTTTTTGAGCAATTGATAATTTATGTATAAAATCCTTTCTTGATTGGGCAGATTGGGCTTCCTGAATGTTTGCTCCAATAGACGTTCCAGCTCTTAGGAGTTGTCTTGATAAATCAAATTCATTCTGGCTTTTTAACTCTGAATAGACTTTTATTACATCTAAGGCAAGTTTATAACTTTTTTCAACAATGACATTATTTCTTTTATTGGTCATTGAAGATATTTAAGATAGTAAATCAAAATTTTTAATTTATCATTCAAAATTATTTGAAATAAATTTTAGTAGTCTCTGTTCTAATTAGCCTATACATAATAGTGCTTTGAGTAATAACTTCTATACTCCCCACTAGTCACATTCTCTAACCATTGTTTATTAGACAAGTACCAATCTATTGTAAGACTCAGTCCTTCTTCAAATTGTAGTGATGGCACCCATCCTAGCTCATCTTTTATTTTAGTAGCATCGATAGCATATCTCATATCGTGACCAGCTCTGTCAGTTACATAAGTTATCAGTTCCTTGGAACTCCCTTCAGCTCTGCCTAGCTTCTCATCAGTTTGTTTTATAAGTAAATGTATGAGGTCTATGTTACGCCACTCGTTGTGGCCACCGATGTTGTACGTTTCTCCATGTTTTCCTTTATGAAAGATTGTATCTATTGCAATTGCATGATCTACTACATATAGCCAGTCCCGCACATTGACGCCTGCTCCGTAGACTGGTAAAGGCTTGTTGTGGAGAATATTGTTAATGAATAGAGGTAGCAATTTTTCTGGAAACTGAAATGGTCCATAATTATTAGAACAATTACTAAGAACTATGGGTAGGCCATAGGTATGACCAAAAGCTCTTACTAGATGATCGCTACTGGCTTTACTTGCTGAGTAAGGGCTACGAGGATCATATGGTGTATCTTCATAGAAAAATCCTGTTTCACCAAGTGAGCCATATACTTCGTCAGTAGACACATGATAGAAAAGCTTGCCATCATAGTTGTCTTTCCAGCTTTCCTTTGCTACTTGCAAAAGAGTCCCCGTTCCTATGACATTAGTTGTGATGAATACAAGTGGATCTGAAATAGACCTATCTACATGTGATTCTGCAGCAAGATGAATAACAGCATCTATCTTGTGCTTGCTAAAGATGCCTCTCATAGCCTCCAAATCTCTAATGTCTGCTTTTTCAAATGTGTAATTGGGCCGGTCCTTGATATCTTTTATGTTCTCTAGATTGCCTGCATACGTGAGCAGATCTAGATTTATAATGTTATGTTGTGGATACTTATCGACAAAAAGTCTGACTACGTGAGACCCAATAAATCCTGCACCACCTGTGATTAGTATATTCATTTATGAAATAGAAATTTTTGTATTGATTGTAAATACTATCCTTGTCCAGTCAAATAAGTTTTCAAGCGATTGCCGAGAAACATTTTACAATAATGTGTCTTCAGGTACTTTTCTCTACTGAGAGCATCTTTTTGATTTAGACAATCCTCGAAGTAAATTAATTCCAATGGTCTTCGATGTTTTGTTGATTGAACTTTACCTTCTTGATGCGCTTGAAATCTTAAAAATAAATCTTGTGTATAACCTGTGTACTTCTTTCCAACCTTTTTACTTAATAGTATGTAGACGTAATAGAAGTCATCTAACATAAGATTTATTTTTATTTGACGGGATAAATCCCGCTCCTCCTGTTGTTAATATATTCATTTAGCAATTAATTAATCCAGTCAAATAGGCTTCAGCTATTCTGAGCCTATTAAAAATTTCATAATTTATAATAATTTGACAGGATTAACTATAATAAATGGACTGCAAATATACCTTTGTTTATTGAATGTATGGAACTGATAACAACTGTTAAGAGACTAGCCGATTTCACCAAATTTATATTTGGAATGACCTTGGTCATAGGCATACTCTTGCCCCTTTCTTCCAGTGGTCAAAATAGCCTAGTGGATGGACTCATAGCCTATTACCCCTTGGATGGCGATGCCTTGGATCTCAGTGGGAATTGCAACCATGGTACTGTGTATGGTTCTAAAGCTGCATACAATAAGGATGGAAACTTCAAGACTGCAATGTCCTTTGATGGTATCGATGATTATATCGAAATTCCCCATTCAGAGTTGTTTGACTTTACAGAGGAGAGTGATTTTGCTATTTCATTTTGGGTGAAGATAGAGCAACTGCAGTCTGATGCAGATACCACAGATAATGACCTTATAAGTAAATGGGTAATCGATGATAAGAGCATGAAGCATCAGAGAAATGGATATCCATTCACCTTCAGAGTTATCAATCAAAAGAGAAAGACGCATAATCAAATCTATGCAGCTCAATTTGGAGGTTACAAGCTAGGGTGCAAAGGTTCTACTTCTTTGCAGACCAAATTTGATATGACTAAGGATGCATTCACTCATGTGCTCTTAAATGTGAGATCTGGAAAATTCTACTTCTATTTGGATGGTGAACTCAAGAGAAGGAAAGGTTCCAATGTGTTTTGTACTATAGAAAATAAGGCACCCATAAGGCTAGGAAAAAGAGGTGGAAGAGACTTCCAAAACCATTTTTCTGGTTCGCTTGATAATCTGGCATTCTACAATAGGGCATTAAGTGATGAGGAGATAGAGCTCCTCAGTGATACTGCATTTGAAATGTCTGATATGCTGAAATTTTCTCCCTTGAGCTCGGATAAGATTCTAGCTGATACACTATACTTCGATGATGACATCTTCCAATTGACTTCAGCTCAGAGACAGAAGTTATCTGTTTTTACAAAGTTCTTGGAAGTTGGTTCCCAATATCATGTTATTATAAATGGTCATACGAACGGCCTGCCATCTCATGAATTTTGTGATGTACTCTCACTTAAAAGAGCTAAAGTTATCGAAAAGTATCTCTTTGAGATAGGTATTTCTTGTACCAAAATAAGCACTGTCGCGCACGGAAAGCGGGATCAGATTGCTTCCAATGCCACTCCTCAACTTAGAAAAAGAAATCAGCGCGCAGAGATTGTCCTCTACAAACTCTCAAAAGTATAAGCTCATACATATATAGACTTTTACATATATGATTACTTTTATCGTATAATTGTAATTATGAAGTTGTCAGTTGTAATACCCGCATATAATGAGGCGCCTACAATCCATAAAATACTAGACAAAGTATTAGCTGTAGAGTTTATAGACAATACTATTACGACTGAGCTAATAATAGTAGACGATTGTAGTTCTGATGGCACAGATGTAGCAGTGGAAAATTACTTCAAGGATAAAGATGTCGATTATCAGTTTTCCAAGCATGAGGTAAATAAGGGTAAGGGTGCCGCACTGCATACTGGCATTGCTTTAGCTTCGGGAGACTATATTGTGATACAAGATGCAGATCTAGAATATGACCCCAATGACTATAATATTCTATTGAAGCCGGTATTACTAGGCTTTGCAGATGTAGTATATGGTACCAGATTCTATGGTGGCCATCCACATAGAATTCTTTTTTTCTGGCACAGCATAGGTAATAAGTTTTTGACCTTCCTATCTAATATGTTCTCCAACTTAAATCTAACGGATATGGAGACCTGTTACAAGCTGTTTCGTGCGGACATTATTCAGGGGCTAAAGTTAAAGGAAAAGCGGTTTGGTTTCGAACCTGAAGTCACTGCAAAGATTGCAAGAGTTCCTAATGTCAGAATATATGAAGTTGGTATTTCATATTATGGTAGAACCTATGATGAAGGGAAGAAGATAAACTGGAAAGATGGAGTCAGAGCTTTGTACTGTATAGTGAAGTATAACCTTTTTAAATAGAAAATGGCCCCATTCAATAAAGAACCAAGCCAAACTACATTAAAATATGCCTCTATTTGGCAAGCTAGTTAATTCAGCAATTTCTCTTTAAAGTATCTATAAGTTATTTCAAGACCTTCTGCTCTGTCTACCTGAGGCACCCAATCCAGTAATTCCTTGGCTTTTGTAATGTCTGGTTGCCTTACCTTTGGGTCATCTTTGGGTAAATCATGGTACACTAGTTTGGCCTTCGACTTGGTCAATCTCACTATCTCTTCAGCTACATCCTTAATAGATATTTCTACTGGATTTCCAATATTAACCGGATACGCATAGTTGCTATGTAACAACTTAAAGATACCGTCCACAAGGTCACTTACAAAGCAAAATGATCTGGTCTGTGACCCATCTCCAAATATGGTAATATCCTTACCTTCTATTGCTTGGGAAAAGAATGCAGGCAGTGCTCTGCCATCATTCACTCGCATGCGAGGACCGTAAGTATTAAATATCCTTACTATCCTGGTTTCCAGTTTATGATAGGTATGGTAGGCCATTGTCATGGCTTCTTGAAACCTTTTGGCCTCATCATAGACACCTCTAGGACCTATAGGATTGACATTTCCCCAGTAATCCTCAGTCTGGGGATGTATAAGTGGATCTCCATATACTTCAGAGGTAGAGGCAATCAGCATTCTTGCTTTTTTTGCTTTTGCAAGACCTAATAAATTATGTGTGCCTAATGAGCCTACTTTTAGAGTTTGTATAGGCATTTTGAGATAATCTATCGGAGAAGCTGGAGAAGCGAAGTGCAAAATGTAATCAAGATGCCCTGGCACATGTACAAATTTGCTTACATCATGATGATAAAAAGTAAAATCAGCGGAAGGCATAAGGTGCGCTATATTCTCCATGTCACCAGTGAGCAGATTGTCCATTCCAATGACTTCGTAGCTTTCGGCCATGAATTTATCACATAAATGTGACCCCAGAAATCCTGCTGCACCTGTTATTAATACTCTTGGTCTTGCCATAGGTAAATTATTTTTTGAAAGGTCTGCCTATAGAATGATAATCGAAACCGAGTTCTTTCATCGTTTGGTTATCGTAGAGATTTCTCCCATCATAGATCTTATTAGACTTCATAAGTTTCTTGATTAGGCTAAAGTCTGGCGTACGAAACACATTCCATTCGGTCATTATCGCTAAACAATCTGCTCCCTCTAGTGCTGAATAGAGGTCTTTGCTATAGGTTAGTTTGTCTCCATATCTGTCCTTGATATTTGACATCGCTTCAGGATCATACACTTGGAGTTTGTAGCCTTTGTCGAGTAAGGCATCTATCGTATATAAAGCAGGCGCCTCTCTAATGTCGTCGGTATTTGGTTTGAATGCCAAACCCCATATGCCGATCGTTATAGGCTGATTGCCAAAATCTGAGATGATGCCCTCAGCTATTTTGAGCTTTTGCTTAGCATTGACATCCATCACTGCACTTAGAATTCTGAATTCATAGTCGTTTTGCTTGGCAGTTTTTGCTAAGGCCTTAACGTCTTTAGGAAAGCATGATCCTCCATAACCTACACCTGGAAAGAGAAATCTTTTACCTATCCTGCTATCAGTCCCTATACCTTTTCGGACTTGATCCACATCCGCTCCAACTTTATCACAGAGATTTGCGATTTCATTCATGAAGGTGATTTTAGTTGCGAGGAATGCATTAGCAGCATATTTGGTTAACTCAGCTGATCTTTCATCCATGTAGATTATAGGATTCCCTTGTCTCACAAAAGGCTCATACAAGTTTTTCATTACCTTTTGGGCCTTGTCTGAGCTTGTGCCTATCACAACGCGTTCTGGTTTCATAAAATCTTGTACCGCTACGCCTTCCCTAAGAAACTCAGGATTAGATACTACATCAAAAAGGTCTTCTGAGAGTTCTTCTGCAAGTACCTCATGAACTCTATCTGCAGTGCCAACAGGAACAGTACTTTTATCTACGATAACCTTATAGTCCTTGATTATTTTGCTTAATTCCTTAGCTACACCAAGTACATAAGATAAGTCTGCAGAGCCATCTGCTCCAGGTGGGGTAGGCAAAGCCAAAAAGATGATCTGAGCATGTTCTATTCCTTGAGCAAGATTAGTGGTAAAATGGAGTCTATTTTGTTTGATATTTCTATGGAAGAGAACTTCGAGTCCAGGCTCATAGATGGGGATCTCGCCATTCTTCATTTTCTCTACCTTAGCCGTATCTATGTCTATACAAGTAACCTGATTTCCAGTTTCTGCAAAGCAAGTCCCTGAGACCAGCCCTACGTATCCTGTTCCTACTATAGCGATATTCATATTAAATTTTCTTGTAATTTGTTCAAAGGTATTAGAATTACAGCAAAATCTTATGCTGCTTAGAATATTGGAAATATGGGTAATACAATTGATGCTGTATATTTGAATCGGACTTTATAATCTATGATGGCTTTTAGAAAAGGGATTGTCTACTTACATATAGGTACTGAAAAGACTGGAACAACCTCGCTTCAGCATTGCATTTATAGCAATAAGAAGGTACTACTGGAAAAGTACCAAACGTACTATCCAAGTACTCCTGGACAGCAGAATCATACTGACTTGGCACTTTACACTTACGAGGATAAGTTGGGTGATCTGCCACTGAGAAAGGGCCTTAGTTCTGCTGAGGAACTAGCTGAATTTAAGGAGAAATTTGAGAAAGATTTTCTGAGAGAAGTAGCTCCTTATATTAAAATGGGCTATAACTTATTATTGAGCAATGAACACCTTTCTTCCAGAGGTGGGCGAGAGCTAGCACCAAAGCAGAAGCTGATTAAGTTATTTACTGATTTGGGTATGAAAGTCAAAGTTGTCGTCTATCTCAGACCACAGGAAGAGTTTATGGCTTCTACATATAGTACTCGGATAAAAAGTGGTGGCACAGATGATTTTGATCCTCTCGCGTATAAAAAGAAACGCTACGATTATTTAGGTATGCTGGACAACTGGGCATCTGTGGTGGGGTCAGATAATATCCATTTAGGCATTTTCCAACCCAAACGCTGGAAAGACAAAAATCTGTACTTGGATTTTTTTGCTAAGATTGGTATTGCGCCTAATTCTGACCTTACTTTTCCTGAAAGAGCTAGAAATAAAAGCTTTAGTCAAGAGCAAATAGAATTTCTTCGCCAGTTCAATGGACTAGTCCCAGAATATTTAGATGGTGCAAAGAATGAGTTGAGAGGTGATGTGATAGAATATTTAGAATCACTTCCTACAAGCGAACCGTTTTCTCTAGACCAAAAGTTAATCTTGGAGATTCAGAAGTACTATAAAAAGGACAATGAAAAGTTGCGCAAAACTTACTTATCTGAACTAGACTCGCTGTTTGAATACAAAAAATCCGAAAAAGCAGACAAGGGTATAGAACCACTCAGCTCTCATAATATTTTTGCTCACTTATGGAAACAACAGCAAGCTAGAATCAATGAGCTAAGTGGGCCTTGATTGATCTATAGAACAATGTATCTATTGATTTGCGGCTGCTTCAGCAATCATATTATAGGAAGTGAAATCCGCTTTTATACATATTTCTTCTTTTTGCACACTACTTAGTTGCATTTGTCTCTTAGATTCTAGCTCTTGGGCCTTTTTGTTAAGAACAGCAAATCGCTTTTCTAAACTTCCATTTGAGGCTATTTCCAAGAAGTTATAAATATGGTTAAAGTCATAATCTTTAAAGAACAAATCCTCATAGGCAATACAAAAGAAATTACTTGATCTGATTTCTAATTGACTCAGCGTTTCACTAAGAGAGGTGTTCCATGACTTGATAGCCTTAAGATAATCTCTATTCCATCCATCTTCAGGGTCATTGAACCGATTATTGAATGATTGTGCTACATCGAAAACGTTTCTATATATAAAGATGACCTTGGCAGCTGGGAAGTTGTGGAAGAGTTGATTATAGTAGTTATACAACCGTGGTATCTTGTCTCCAACATATGTAGCAGACTCATATCTTTCCTCTAATTGTGTATAATAAGCTCCCGAACCACCTTTAGATAGGCTTTTGAAGTGGGTATCTCCCTCTTGCAGACTGTAAAATCTATCTTTTTTATAAAGTTCTGGCACCAATCCAAATTGTTCAGAACAACGATTGATATATCTTTCGAGTCCTATGGCTAATTTTTCATTGGCAGTCAGTAATCGCCACAGTGCTGATGTGCCAGATCTTGCGCAACCACAGAGAAAAAGGTATTTATTCATAAAAAAACGAGAATGTTAAAGAAGAACTTTGATGTTAAAGTGAATAATAGCTGCCATATTACCTTTTTCTTCTTAGAAAATGAGCCCATAATTGCTGCTTTATGCCATCTTAAGGCTGCTATTACAATTAACATTAGGTTTTATTATAATATGCGGAGCCTTTTGGAACATTTTGTGTATTTTGAGAGGTCAAGGTGAAATGCTTTTCAGGAAAGAACATAAAACCATTAGTAGTTTCACCCAAATAGGGGAAGAATCGACGTCACTTGTAACTTATCTTTACACTGACATTAGAGGACAACTCTATTTAGAAAACAATTAAAATTTAAACGAATAAAAATTATTATCATGAAAAACATAATAGTCATTCTTGCATTGGGCTTGTTTGCTTTTCAAGCAAATGCACAGCTAAAAGTTATTTCAAATGGAAAAGTTGGAATAGCAGGTATAACAAATCCTCAATTCGAATGTGAAGTTGACGGTCGTCTCAAAGTTCACGGAAATGAGTTAGAAGTAGGATCTAGTGTTAGTACTGGCGCTGTTGCAATTAAGCTAGGAGGCGGTAGAGCCACTGATGGTCCTGCAAACTTTGATCTTGTTTCAGATGTATCTGCGTTTCCTAACTTTGGATTCAGATTCAATAGAGCTACTGGAGGATCAACTACAATGACCCATAATGGTACGGCACCATTCCAAATTAGAGCATTAGATGCAGCCGATATCTTATTCCTTACTAATGGGAATCTTGTAATGAATGTAGACCAATCTGAGCAAGTTGGGATAGGGATAGGAAATCCACAGTCTTTACTGCACGTAAATGGAGATATTCGTCATGCTGGAGCATTGATTTCTTCTGATAAGAGATTGAAAAAAGATATCAATAAATTCGATGGTGGATTAGCACAAGTGCTTAAGATTCAGCCATATACTTATTACTATAATGGAAAAGGTGGTATAAAGTCTGACGAGCTTCAGTATGGAGTTATTGCTCAGGAAATGCAAGAACTACTTCCAGAAATGGTTAGCTCTTATGAGTTCCAAGACTTTGAAACTACTGATGAAGTACACAGAGCTATCTCTACTGAAGAGTATCTAAGTGTTAACACAAGTGCAATAACTTATATGCTTGTAAACTCTATCAAAGAGCAGCAAGAAATCATAGAGGCAAAAGAGGAAAGAATTGCTGACTTAGAGACTAAGTTTGACGAACTTGCAGCTCTTGTATCTACACTTCAGAAAGGAGGAATTGCTGGTACTAATGTTGTGAATGTAGACATACATGGTTCTGATCTTGCAGTTTTAGAGCAAAATGCACCTAATCCTTTCAATGGTCAAACTACAATAAACTATGAGATTCCAACTACTTCTGACAAAGCGCAGATAGTAATCTACGATGAAAATGGAAGAACTGTAAAATCAGTTCAGATTAGTCACGTAGGTGCTGGTACACTTAATGTAAATGCACATGATATGCCTTCTGGAAACTACTCTTACAGATTAATAGTAGATGGTAAGCAAGTAGCAACTAAGAAAATGGTAATGGCAAGATAATCTTGCTCATTCGATATAAGATTAAAAAAAGGTGAAGGACATGTTCTTCACCTTTTTTTTATTTAGCTAATTCAAGGCTAGATTTTACTCTCTTAATCCTAGACCACTATGCGGCGGCTATTGAAAATAACTTCTTAATAGCATTATTGTATTGAGTCCTTATATCTTTGTCGCTGTTATGAGACATGTAGTTATTCTTAAGGTAAGAGAGCAATAGTGGTATTTAGCAGCGTAGTTTTCCTCTTTGTTTTCCTACCGATCTTCCTATTGGTCTATTTCATAGTGCCCAATAAGATTCAGTTAAAGAATCTGGTTCTATTCGTATTCAGTCTTGTTTTTTATGCCTGGGGCGAGCAAGAGATAGTGCTTATCATGCTGGCCTCCTGTGTTATAGACTATTGGAGTGCAAGGGCTATTGAGAAAGGATATCGCAAAGCAGGCCTGATCTGTTCCTTAATCTTTAACCTTAGTTTTTTACTTGTTTTTAAATATCTGGACTTCACGTTTGAAATATATAATGATTTTATATCATCAATATTTTCTGATGAGAGTCTTCCTTATCTAGCCACCTTACCACACATAGCCTTACCAATTGGTATCAGCTTTTACACTTTTCAGACCATGAGTTATACTATAGATGTATACTATGGAAAAGTAAAGGCTAATAAGAATTTCATTGAATTTAGTACTTATGTAACTATGTTTCCTCAGCTGGTTGCAGGACCTATCGTGAGGTATGCAGATATAGAGAAAAGTTTATCTGATAGGAAGACTACCCGGCATGACTTTGCTATAGGTGCTGAACGATTCATTATAGGACTAGCAAAGAAAGTACTCATAGCGAACTACTTTGCCTATTGGGCAGATTATATCTTTGGTCTGCCTGATTATGCATTGGGTACTTCAGTCGCATGGGTGGGTATAATAAGCTATAGTTTCCAGATATATTTTGATTTTTCTGGGTATTCAGATATGGCCATTGGTTTGGGTAGGATGCTAGGTTTTAGGATTTTGGAGAACTTTAATTATCCTTATATATCTAGATCTATTAAAGAATTTTGGAGAAGGTGGCACATCTCGCTTTCATCATGGTTTAGAGACTATCTATACATACCTTTAGGAGGGAATAGAAAAGGAAGAAGTAGAACCTACATCAATCTATTTATAGTCTTTTTTATAACTGGACTATGGCATGGGTCAAGTTGGAACTTTATTGTTTGGGGTCTTTTCCATGGCCTCTTTTTGGTAATAGAACGATTAGGATTTGATAAGATATTGGAAAGAATTTGGAAACCGTTCCAACATATTTATGCTCTTCTCATCGCATTGATTGGTTGGGTATTCTTTAGAGCTGATGATCTTGAAACTGCCTTGGATTATTTAGGAACTATGTTTCTATTCAATGTGGATTCTACCGTTAATTTTGGGATGTTTATGAATTTTGAATTCATCTTCTACTTTTTAGCAGCTTGTATTCTGTCTACACCACTATATCTTAATCTATCAAATCGTTTTGTTTCTGCAGAAAGAAATAATTACACGGCAGCTCTTAGTGTACATAGACTTATGCTACTCGGATTATTAGTAATCACAATCATCTTTGTATCTTCTTCATCTTACAATCCATTCATTTACTTTAGATTCTAATGAGGAAGGCGAATAAAACAGATTTGATTTTCATGATTCTATTTCTAATGGTAATCTTATATCCTGTCATAGATAGAGTGACTGGCTTAAGTTCTGGAGTAGAAAGTCATGAAAAAAGGGCTTTAGCAAAAATGCCTGACTATGCTACATCTGAAGATGTGGAGACCTATATATCTGGTGTAGATAAATATTATACTGACAACTTTGGAGGTCGTAACCTA
>CAYNJK010000064.1:5949-11847 GCA_964397575.1 uncultured Saprospiraceae bacterium | reverse complement strand
AAAATTTTTAAAATCAACCATGAAACAAGTTAGTCTAATTTTATCTTGTCTATTCCTTATTGGTTTGGTTAACCTTAGTTCTCAGAGTACATCCCCTGTAGAGGGAATGCCTCAAGAGCCTGGCAAATGTTATGCTAGATGTTTAATCCAAGATCAATACGAAACTGTTACTGAACAGATTCTAGTTAAGGAAGCTACTACCAGAGTAGAAATTGTACCTGGAACTACAGAAACTTTAAGCGAGCAAGTATTAGCTTCCGATGGAGGTAATACCCTTTCTGTAATCCCTGCACAATTTGAGACTGCTACTGAGCAAGTGTTAAAGTCAGATGGAGCTTCTTCTGTTAATATTACACCAGCAACCTTTGAAACGGTTACAGAGCAAGTACTTGCGTCTGATGGTAGTAATGATCTCAGAGTTATTCCAGCAACATTTGAGACAGTGTCTGAGCAGATTTTAAAGTCAGATGGTGCTTCTTCTGTTAATATTTCGCCTGCTACATTCGAAACTGTTAGCGAGCAAGTATTAGCAAGTGAAGGTGCTTCTGATGTTAGAATTTCTTCGGCACAATTTGAAACAGTAACTGAAGAAGTTTTAACACAAGATGGTGCTTCTGACCTAAGAATCACTCCAGCCCAATTTGAAACTGCTTCTGAGCAAGTTTTAAAATCTGATGGAGCTTCTTCGATAAGAATATCCCCAGCTACATTTGAAACGGTTTCTGAGCAAGTAATCTCTAACACTTGTGCTTCAGGTGGATTTAGATCTTCTGGAACTGCACTAAATGTAAACTTCCAATCTGGATCAGCTGTGCTTACTGGGTCATCTAGTACAGAGATTTCAAGAATTGCCAGCACTATCGATTGTGGAGCAGGTGTTTCTAGAATCGTAGGTCACACAGATAACCAAGGATCAGAAAGTGCTAATTCTACTCTATCTAGAAATAGAGCAAAATCAGTATATGATGCACTTGTTGCTGCAGGTGTATCAGCGTCATGTCTTACCTATGACGGTGCTGGTGAGTCAAGCCCAATAGCTGACAACAGTACTTCGTCAGGTAGAGCTACAAACAGAAGAGTAGAGCTTATTACTCCTTCTTCTGCAGCTGCTAATGATAACAACGACCCTAACTGTATCGTACAATATAGAGTTATACCAGCTCAGTTTGAGACAGTAAGCGAGCAAGTTCTAGCAAGTGAAGGTTCTTCAGAAGTTAGAATTACCCCAGCTACATTCGAAACTATGACTGAGCAGATACTTAAGTCTGACGGTGCTTCTTCTGTTAATATCTCTCCTGCTCAATTCGAAACGGTATCTGAGCAAGTTATGACTAAGGAAGCTTACACAACTATCCAAGTTGTTCCTGCAAGATTTGAGACAGTAACTGAAGAGGTGTTAGTACAAGCTGCATATGATGTTCTTAAAGCTGTACCAGCTACTTATGAAACAGTAACTGAGCAAGTTTTACAGAAAGATGGTTATACTACTCTAAGAAAAGTACCTGCAACTTACGAAACTGTAACTGAGCAAGTACTTAAGAAAGATGGTTATTCTACACTTAGAACTATACCAGCTACTTACGAAACTGTTACTGAGCAGATTCTTAAGAAAGATGCTTATACAACTCTAAGACAAGTACCAGCTACTTATGAGACTGTTACTGAGCAAAAACTTAAGAAAGATGGTTACACCACTCTTAGAAAAGTGCCTGCAACTTATGAGACAGTATCTGAAGAAGTATTGGTAAAAGATGCTTATACTACACTAAGAAAAGTACCTGCAACTTACGAAACTGTAACTGAGCAAGTATTACAAAAAGATGGTTATACTACCTTAAGATCAGTACCTGCAACTTACGAAACTGTAACTGAGCAAGTACTACAAAAAGATGCTTACTCTACTCTTAGAGTGGTGCCTGCAGCATATGAAACTGTAACTGAGCAAGTTCTTAAGAAAGACGCTTATACTACACTAAGAGCTGTACCAGCTACTTATGAAACAGTAACTGAGCAAGTTCTTAAGCAAGATGCTTATACTACTATAAGAACTATTCCTGCAACATATGAGACTGTTTCTGAGCAAGTATTGGTTTCTGAGGCTACTACTAGATTAGAGAAAAAGCCTGCAAGATATGAGACTATGACAGAGCAGATAGAAACAAATCCTGCTTCTACAAAATGGGTAAAAAAGAAGGCTGACAAGAACTGTCTTTCTGCAGATCCTAACGACTGTCTAGTATGGTGTCTTCAAGAGACTCCTGCACAGTACAGAACTGTAACTAAGAAAGTAAGAGTAGGTTGTGAAGACGGATGGACTGAATCTGGTGATGACTGTATCAGAACTATCGATGTTCCTGCTCAGTACACTACTAGAAGTTTCAGAAAGCTAGTGAATGATGCAACTACTGAAGTTGTAGATGTTCCTGCTCAATTCGAAACTATTTCTTTCAGAAAACTTGTAAATGCAGCTACTACAGAGGCTGTAACTATACCTGCTGAGTTCACTACAAGATCTTTCAGAAAATTAGTTACGCCTGCGACTACTGAACTTGTAGAAGTACCAGCACAGTTTACTACTATCTCTAGCAGAAAGCTTGTTACTCCTGCTACAACAGAATCAGTGACTGTAGACCCAGTATACACTACAAGATCTTACAAGAAACTTGTTTCTGCTGCTACTACTGAGGCGGTACAGGTTCCAGCTCAATATGAGACAAGGTCTTATAGAAAACTAGTTAATCCTGCTACTACAGAGGCTGTAACAGTAGAGCCAGAGTACACTACTATATCTTACAGAAAGCTAGTTACTCCTGCTACTACAGAGGCTGTAGAAGTACCTGCTGAGTACACAACAAGATCATACCAAAAGTTAGTTACGCCTGCATCTACTGAGTCAGTGACTGTAGAGCCAGAGTATACAACAAGAACATATAGAAAATTGGTAACTCCAGCTACAACTGAAGCTGTAACAGTAGACCCAGTTTATACTACTATATCTTTCAGAAAGCTAGTTACTCCTGCTACAACAGAGTCTGTAACTATTCCTGCAAAGTATGAGACAAGATCTTTCCAGAAGCTAGTTTCTCCTGCGACTACTGAAGTTGTAGAAGTACCTGCTCAATTTACTACTAGATCATACAAGACTTTAGCAACACCTGCAACTGCAACTAATACTTCAGGTGATGCTCAATACACTACAAGATCATACCAAAAGCTAGCTAGTGATGCTACAGCTGAAAATATTTCAGGTGATGCGCAATACACTACTATCTCTTCTCAGAAATTAGTAAACGATGCTAATGCTGAGCCTATGTATGGTAATGCACAGTACACTACTATTACTTCTCAAAGACTTGCATCTGATGCAACAGCTGAGAATGTATCAGGAGATGCTTCTTATACAACATACACTTACCAAAAATTGGTTAGTGATGCAGGAGCTGAGAACTACATCCCAGGTGGATCTAGCAATTACATAATCAACGTTAATTTCAACTCAGGTTCTGCAGTACTAGCTGGAGGATATGATTCTGAAATCAGAAGAGCTGTAGATAAGATCAACTCTATGGGAGGTGGTACTATCGTAGGTCACACTGACTCTCAAGGTAATGATGCTTCTAACATGACGCTTTCTAGAAATAGAGCAAAAACTGTATACGATGCACTTGTTGCTGCTGGTGCGAATGCTGGTTCACTTAACTACGATGGAAGAGGAGAAACTCAGCCTAAAGCTGATAACTCTACTGCTAATGGTAGAAGAACTAACAGAAGAGTTGAGCTAGTATTAGCTGGAGGAGCTGGTGAAGGTGACGGAAAATCTTACTCTACTAGATCTTTCCAAAGACTAGTAAATGATGCATCAGCTGAGAACATTTCAGGAGATGATCAATTTACTACTATCTCTTCTCAAAGACTTGTAAATGATGCAACTGCAACTAATGTAAGCGGTGATGCTGAGTACACAACAAGATCTTTCCAGAAGCTTGTAAATGACGCAACTACAGAGCCCATTACTGGAGAAGCTCAATATACTTCTATCAGCATGCAAAAGCTTGTAAATGATGCTGCTGCTGAAAACGTATCTGGAGATGCACAGTATTCTACAAGATCATTCAAGAAGCTAGCACAACCTGCTACGACTCAAAGTAACTCAGTAGAAGCAAGATATGAGACTAGAACATATTCTAAGACTACTCCTGCAACTACTAGAAGTATAGATATTCCTGCTGAATACAAGACTGTATCTAGAAGACAGTTAGTAAAAGCTGGAGGATTTACAGAGTGGAAAGAAGTTGTTTGTGAAACAGCTCCAGGATACTCTGACCTAGTAAGAAGAGTTCAAGTAGCTCTTAATTCAAGAGGTTACGATGTAGGAACACCTGATAATCAAAATGGCCCTAGAACTAAGGCTGCACTTATCAAGTTCCAAAAAGACAATGGTCTACCAGTTGGACAATTAGACTTAGATACACTAAGAGCTTTAGGTGTTCAGTAAACGACCCTAAATTCTTTTAAGATACTTAGAAGCCTTGCAGTTAAAACTGCAAGGCTTTTTTATTTTTGCACCAAGTTTTAATAAAGCATATACCTGAACTAATACCAATGGTAGACAATCAAATTAGCAAGCTAATCAGTAAAGAATTAAAGAGACAGCGTGAAGGGATAGAACTGATAGCGTCTGAAAACTTTACCAGTGCAGAAGTAATGAAAGCAATGGGTACCTGTCTTACCAATAAATATGCTGAAGGCTATCCAGGAAAAAGATACTACGGTGGCTGCGAGGTAGTAGATGAGATAGAATCCTTAGCAATAGAAAGGCTAAAGAAGTTATTTGGTGCAGAATACGCCAATGTACAACCCCACTCTGGAGCGCAGGCCAATGCAGCTATTTTTCTTGCCTTGCTACAACCAGGAGATACAATTCTTGGATTTGATTTATCTCATGGAGGACATCTTTCACATGGATCACCAGTAAACTTTTCAGGGAAAGTGTACAATCCTGTGTTCTATGGCGTGGAAGAAGATACAGGGGTAATAGATATGGACAAGTTGGAAACACTAGCACAATTACATAAGCCTAAACTTATTATTTGTGGTGCATCAGCTTATTCTAGAGATTGGGACTATGAAAGATTCCGTAAGATAGCAGACTCTATAGATTCCTTACTACTAGCAGATATTGCACATCCAGCAGGTCTAATAGCTAAAGGCTTACTGAACGATCCTATTCCACACTGTCATATTGTTTCTTCTACAACACATAAAACCCTAAGAGGGCCTAGAGGAGGAATCATTATGATGGGTAAGGACTTTGAAAACCCTTGGGGAAGGACTACAAAAAAAGGCACTGTAATAAGAATGTCTTCCATTCTGAATAGTGGTGTTTTTCCAGGAATGCAAGGAGGACCCCTAGAACATGTTATCGCAGCAAAAGCAGTTGCCTTTAATGAAGCCTTGGACAATAGTTTTAAGACCTATGGAGAACAAGTAATAGCCAATGCCAAAGTAATGTCCCAAGCTTTTGTAGAGAAAGGTTACAAAGTCATCTCAGGTGGTACTGATAACCATATGATGCTCATAGACTTGCGGTCCAAGGAGGTCAGTGGAAAGCAAGCTGAGAATGCACTTATAAAAGCGGATATTACTGTAAATAAGAACATGGTCCCATTCGATGATAAGAGTCCATTTGTAACTTCTGGTATAAGAATAGGGACACCTGCAATTACAACGAGAGGCCTGTTAGAGGCATCCTGTAAGCAAATTGTAGGCTGGATAGACTCCATACTTTCAGATATAGAAAACGAGGCTCTGATTGCAAAGGTAAAGGCCGAAATCAATGATAAAATGAAGGACTACCCTCTTTACCCAGATATGGCATAATCAATTTTGAGAGAGAAT
>CAYNJK010000064.1:0-5849 GCA_964397575.1 uncultured Saprospiraceae bacterium | reverse complement strand
ACTACCCTCTTTACCCAGATATGGCATAATCAATTTTGAGAGAGAATTCTAAGCCACTTTCAACTTAGCTATCATAGACTTATCCAGCTGCTCAGCAGCATAAATCTTATCGACCGTAAATTCCTTTACATCTGGATGAGAAGGCAACTCAAACATGGAATCTGCTAATATTGCTTCCAAAATAGATCTAAGTCCTCTAGCTCCTAATTTATATTCTAATGCCTTATTAGCAATATAATCGAGCGCTTCTGGTTCGAATCTCAGTTCGATATCTTCCAGAGAAAATAGCTTTTTGTATTGCTTAACCAATGCATTTTTAGGCTCAGTCAGAATTCTGACTAAGGTTTCCTTATCTAGGGGGTTTAAATAAGTGAGCACAGGCATACGTCCTATCAATTCAGGAATGAGACCATAGGCCTTCAAATCTTGGTGAGAAACATACTTAAGCAAGTTATCCTCCTTCTGAATCTCCTGTGATTTTTTGTTAAATCCTATCACCTGAGTATTGAGACGCTTGGCAATAAGTTTATTTATACCATCAAAGGCGCCACCCATGATAAAGAGAATATTGCTGGTATTAACTTGAATCATTTTTTGCTCAGGGTGCTTACGTCCTCCATAAGGTGGTACATTAACCTCTGTGCCTTCTAACATTTTTAGGAGAGCTTGCTGAACGCCTTCTCCAGACACATCCCGAGTTATAGAAGGGTTGTCTCTTTTTCGAGCTATTTTGTCTATTTCGTCGATGTACACTATACCTTTCTGAGCTGCATTTACATTGTAGTCACTAGCCTGCAATAATCTACTAAGCATACTTTCTACATCTTCTCCCACATAACCAGCCTCTGTGAATACAGTTGCATCTACGATGGCAAAAGGCACTTTAAGATATTTTGCAATTGTCTTAGCCAGTAAGGTCTTTCCAGTACCCGTTTGTCCTACAAATAGGACATTGGATTTTTCTATTTCTATTTCATCAGCTGCCTTCTGATTCAGTCTTTTATAATGGTTGTAGACACTTACAGATAAGTATTTTTTAGCCTCTGTTTGACCAATGATAAATTGATCTAAGTAGCCTTTAATCTTTGCAGGTGTAACACCTGAAGGCAGACTGAAGGTGAAATCGTTCTTTTCACTAGCTTTATTGCCTAATTCTTCATTGACAATTTCGTTGGCTTGCTCTACACATGATTCACAGATATGGCCTTCCACACCTGCTATCATCAACAAGGTGTCACCTTTATCCCTTCCACAAAAGGAGCACTTCTGACCTTTATTCTTGACTTTTGACAAAATCTAGGCTTTATCTTTTTTACGAATGTTATCTCTTGTCAGTACTTCATCTACTAAACCATAGTCTTTTGCTTCAGTTGCTGACATCCAATTATCTCTGTCACTATCCTTCTCTATTTGATCAAATTTCTTACCAGTATGGTGCGCCATGATATCATATAACTCTTTTCTGAGTTGTTTGATTAATTGATATGAAATTTCCATGTCTGAAAACTGTCCTGACATACCACCAGAAGGCTGGTGAATCATTACTCTGCTGTGTTGTAAACAAGTTCTCTTGCCTTTGGTTCCGGCTGAAAGTAAGACTGCGCCCATTGATGCAGCAAGACCAGTACAAATAGTCCCTACATCAGGTGTAACATACTGCATTGTATCATAGATTCCTAAACCCGCAATTACAGAACCTCCAGGGCTATTTATGAATAATTGTATATCTCGCTTAGGGTCAGTAGACTCTAGAAATAACAATTGGGCTTGGACTACATTTGCAACATAATCATTGATTCCTACTCCAAGAAAGATAATTCTATCCATCATAAGTCTAGAGAATACGTCCATTCCCACAACATTCATCTGTCTTTCCTCTATAACTTGAGGTGTAAATCCAGTAATGTTGGGAATCCCATTTATGGCATTAAGATGATGATCTACTGCATCTCCATTAATATTCATATGCTTAGTAGCATATTTTCTAAATTCATGTGTTAATGACATAATTATCAGTCTTTATTTTACTTATAACGTATTAGCTTGCTTTTTGATTTAAAGATTCGACTATTTCGTAGAATCTTTCTTTGTCCACGTTTTCCGGATTTGTTTGTACTACCTCTCTTACCTTATCAAAAAGCTTAGCACTACTTAATGTTTCTACCGCTTTATTTACCTGTTCTCTATTATTCATCAATGAAAAGGCAGTGCTTTTGAGGCTTTCTTCATCTATGTAAGGCGAATAGCTCCGAATTGCATTAACGAAGTGGCTAAATATTTCTTCTTCTTTGACTTCTACTTCAAACTGTTTTACCAGTTTCTTCTTTATAATACGCCATTTTAGCTCCGTCTTGAAAGAATCAAATTGCTCATCAGTCATCTCTTGTTCCGTATTCTGACCCATCCATTTCTTCAAAAAGCTTTCGGGCAATATTAGGGAATTAACAGACATCAATGTTTCCATTATTTCTCTATTGACCAAGTTATTACTCTCCTTTTGGAAATGTTCCTCGAGAAACTCTTTGATTTTTGCTCTGGCTTCATTTTCGGACTTCACTTCATCTGCACCAAAACTCTTGTCAAAAGTGTCTTGATCCATCTTAGCCAGTTCAACTCGTACAATATCTTTTATTTCCAATCGGAACTTGGTTCCCATTCCTGAAATATCATCTTCCTCTTTAACCTTTAGTAGATATTTTTCTACGTGATCTGATGATAGGTCTTTCTCAAATTCGTAGATGTCTGCAGTAATACTATCCCCTACTGACAATTTTCGAAGTTCTCCAGCATGGCTCTCTCTTATAGAGTCAATACTAGAAGAAAACTCCATACTATGTCCATCTACCAAGACTTTGTCATTATATAACTCCTTGGCAATGAAGTAGATAACATCATTATCCTCTACAGGACCACTTACACTTTGCTGTTTCCCTAGTCTTTTGAGCAGGCTTTCAACCTCTTCATCAATCATTTTCTCTGAAATCTCAACCTTATACTTTGCGTATACATCTGAATCTGAAATTCCAATTACATTAAACTCTGGTTCCAGGCCCAATTCGAACTTGTAAGTATAGTCTTCCAGCTTTGTGCTGTCTATTTGGGGTAGGTTATCCTTATCTACTAAAAAAGGCTCACCGATAATATTATACTCATCTCCAGTTATAATATCAGTAATCTTATCATTAAGGATTTTAGAAACAGATTCTTGTAGTAAGGAATTGCCATACATCTTCTTTATTACAGAAATTGGCGTTTTCCCTTTGCGGAATCCTTTTAACTGTGCCTTTTGGCGGTAATCCTTTATCTGCTTGTTGTAATCCTCGAGATAATCTTCTTTCTCTATAATTAGAGTCAATTCAGCATTAAGCTCATCGATCTGGTTCTTCTCGACTTTCATTAACTTATATGAATGGTTACAGGGTAGGCAGGTTTAAATTCATTTGACTTAAAGAAGTGCGGGTGGAGGGACTCGAACCCACACGCCGTGAAGCACTAGATCCTAAATCTAGCATGTCTACCAATTTCATCACACCCGCTATTTCAATAAATCAGTTTGCAAAGATATATGATTTTACTAATAGCACAATTTTTTAGCAGCTATTGTGACATATATTTTTGAAAATTCATGAGACCATGAAACCAAATAAATAGGCGATAAACCTTAATAAGCGGTATCTTTCCATCTTCTATCTATATTATTATGCCTAAAGGAGAAGCAATAACTGAAAAAGAATATTCTGAAATAGATGTAGAGTACAGTGCTCTATTTAGCAAAATAGGTTCCAAGGCTACTGATTTAGACAAAGAAAACCTTAATAAGGCTTATCAACACATTCTCAAGGCTCATAACTTCCAACGCAGGCGATCTGGAGAACCTTATGTTTTTCACCCAATAGAAGTGGCCAGAATTTGCATAGAAGAAATCGGATTAGGACCCACAGCCGCTATCAGTGCATTATTACATGATGTTGTAGAAGATACTGATACTTCTCTGCAGGATATCCAAGCACTGTTTGGTGAGAAAATAACTAAGATAGTAGATGGACTTACTAAACTAGATGGGACCTATAATGTAGAGAACAAGCAAGCTGAAAACTTCAAAAAGGTACTCAGCTCTCTAACCTACGATGTTAGAGTTGCACTTATAAAGATGGCAGATAGGTTACATAATCTTAGGACTATAGATGCCATGCCACGTGAGAAACAACTAAAAATCGCTGCTGAGACCTCATATATCTATACGCCACTTGCTCATCGCTTAGGCCTCTATAACATCAGGACGGAGTTCAATGACATCTGCATGAAAATCTCGGATCCTGAAGAATATAATGTGCTCTCAAAAAAACTACAAAAATCAGAATCAGACAGAAGTAAATATATCAGTGAGTTTATCACTCCACTGAATGAAAAACTAAATGCACTGAAAGTAGACTATAGAGTGCTAGGTAGACCCAAAGCTATATCATCGATTTGGAATAAAATCCAGAAAAAGCAGATTCCATTTGAAGAAATTTATGACCTCTTTGCTGTCAGAATAATCTGTGATGTGGACGTAGACAAAGAGAAAAGCGTTTGTTGGCAGATATACTCAATTATAACTGATGTCTACAACCCTATACCCGAAAGACTGAAAGACTGGGTTACAACACCTAAAAGTAATGGATATGAGTCTCTACATACCACAGTTGTCGGTCCAAATGGTAAGTACGTGGAAGTCCAAATCAGGTCAGAGAGAATGGATGACATTGCCGAAAGAGGATTCGCAGCACACTGGAAGTATAAAGGTGTAAAAAGCAGTCATAATGTGTATGATAGATGGCTGGATAATATCCGAGCTCTATTAGATACACAACATAGTGATGCGCTAGAATTCCTTAATGACTTCAAGTCCAATTTGTTTTCAAAAGAAGTGTTTGTGTTTACTCCTGATGGAGACATGAAGATATTTCCAGAAGGCGCTACAGCTCTGGATTTCGCTTTTGATGTGCATTCAGAAGTAGGATATCATGCTACAGCCATAAAAGTGAACAACAAACTGGTTCCGATGGGCCATAAGTTGCAAAATGGCGACCAGGTTAGCGTAACAACCAATAAAAGTCAAAAGCCATCGGAGTCCTGGCTGAAACTGACTGTTACGGGAAAAGCGAGATCGAAGATCAGATCTGCTATGAAAGAGGAGAAAAGAAAGAAAGGAGAATTTGTAAAGGAAGCACTTATGCGCAAGATGAAAAATGCCAAAATTCCTTTCGAAGAAAATATTGATTTTTTTGTGAAACATTATGGTTATAGCAACAGACCAGATTTATACTACGCCATTTCTGTAGAAGAAATTAAATTACCGGATTTCAAAAAGTTTGAAATAGAAAATGGCAAAATTAAAGGGTTAAAAGAGATTCATGTAGAGGAGAGTAACTCTGGAATCCAAGCTCCGGCTGACCTACCTCCTAAAAGACCTAGGAAAGCAGATACGCTTAACAAGTCAAGTATCTTTGTAAATGGAGAATCAGCGGATCAATATGAATTTTCTCTAGCCAAATGTTGTACACCTGTACAAGGTGAGGATATTTTCGGTTATCTAACAGCTGGCGATGGCCTTAAAATTCATAGGACGAATTGCAAGAATGCAACCCACTTATTGGCTAATTATAGTTATAGAGTTTTAAAGGCTGAGTGGTCAAAAAAAACAGGTACAAACTTCACGGTAATGCTGTCCATTATAGGAGTAGACTCTGGGCCAGGCGTAATTACGGCTATAAGTAATGAAATAAGTAATAAGCTAGGAGTGAATATTCGTTCTTTTAGTATACAGGGTGATGAAGGCTATTTTGAAGGAAAGGTTAGTATTTTTG
>CAYNJK010000063.1:0-11860 GCA_964397575.1 uncultured Saprospiraceae bacterium | reverse complement strand
TTTTAAACTGATAACCTTAGATTATTTTTAATGAAGCCTGTTGGCCTGGGGAGTTACTAAAACTGGGGACATGATTTGCTCTTCTCTTTTCTAATTCAAAGGCCTCCATTATCATCTTCCTTCCTCTGGAAACCAATGACCTAGAACTACTTTCTGTTATATTTAATTGTTCAGAAATTTCTCTGTGTGAATAACCTTCTATCAAAAACATGTTGATCGCAATTCTGTATTTTTCTGGAATGCTCTCCACAAAAACCATCAGGTCATCATGTTCTAGTTTCAGACTACTTTCTTCTCGTATACTTGGTTCAGCAACATTTTCCATTGAGGCATAATTATGTCTCTTCTCTTTTCTCAATAGGTCCAAGCATTTTTTTACTGTAACAGAACCTATCCAAGATTTAAATTTTCCTTGTTCTGTATATTTATTGATATTGGTAATTACTTGTACTAAGCTGTCTTGAAGTGCATCTTTAGCAACTTCTTTGTTTCCCATGTATCGATAGCAAATAGTATACATATAGGCTGAGTACCCATCGACAAAAGCCTTATAAGCTCTCTGGTCTCCTTTTTTACAGCCTTTTATTATTTTACTTTCTACCACTATGAGTATTCTTAATGCAACAGTTGATTAGGTCTTATATATTCTTTCGGTTAGGATTTTATCAGTATTACACCAGACACAGGAAAGCTTCCTACCTTTGGATTCCTAATTGTCTGCATCCAAATTTCACCTTCAAAACTGATTCTAACCCAACCTTCAGCTGAAGTGTCAAAATGTGTTACTTCAAAGTGATTTATCCCGCAACCTATATTTGATTGTTCGCAAGCAATCCTATAGCCATCAGGTCCAAAATTGTTGTCATCCAAGAATAGATTTATCTCCTGATCTTCATAGGTGCCGCGCATATCTCCTCTAAACTTTAGTCGGAATGAGTTATCATCAGAGTTAATATTTGTTCCCCCATTAATAGTTTCTACACTAAAGGCATCATAGATACGCTTATCGCCTCTGATTTCTAGAAAACTATAGCCTTGCTCAAACTGATCGCATGAGCTGAGGTCATTTATCTCAGTCGTGTTACTTGTAGACCAATTGATAGTTGGCCCTAACTGATTATTTTCTCTATCGTAGCCAGCCAAATCAAAGTCTTCTTCACAAACCAAAATCGTGTTAGATACAAACTGGCTAGAGAAACTTAACAAAGATGAAGCTTGCTCAGTATAAGATAATTGATAACTGGCTTGATTTAATACATCACCATTGCAGTTTAGAATTTCACCTCCTAGGTTTACTCTTGGTAGGTCTGAATCCAGACTCAATTGTACAGGAGCTTGCTGCTCGTTCTCAAAATCTCTAGACAAGCTATGGACAACATCTCCGCAAGGAGAATGAACTGTCGTATTGACCTCCTCATTGAGAGAAAACACTTGTGCCCATCTGCCTTGTTCTGTTGTATAGTAATGAGTTTCTACTTTTTCGGCGCTTCGGGTATCTGCATATGCAATAGGACTCCCATCTAAGTCTACTAGACCTTCCACGTAGGTCGCAGGCTGGTAATCAGCAATGACGAGGTGATCTATTGATCCAGTAAGATTTTCACTGTTCAGATTTGCAACTTGGAGCCAATATCCAAATTCTCTGTTGTAGACAAAAAGTTCTTGTCCTTCTGATAAATTAGCACTCAGCTTAGCGGCGAAAGAAATTTCGTCTTCCTGGGTACTAAATACTCTCTGATCATCAGAATAAAACGACAATAAAAAGGCCATTTCGGGATACAATCTTACCAGAGTGCCGTCGGTCAGATAACCTGATGAAGCTATTCCACTTAGAACATCCGCATCTGTTATCTTGAGAGACTGCACAGTCACTTGGGCAGTAGAACTTCCAGCTGCAGTACCAAATATGCCGTCATATTCAAAACCTATATTCTGTGACTGATCCAAGGAATAGTATCCACCTTGGAAATTCTCTTCTTGAAAGTTATCAAAAGCTTGAATTCTTACTTTATTGACATCATTTTCTAGCAAATAATGATATCCAAGTCCAGCAAGTCTATCATCTTTTATGACTTCGATAAGCTGCCCGATTTTCCTTATATCTCTGGTCTTCAGGAAAAAGTTGTCTCCTTCTATGTTGTGTTTTTCTTTGTTAATTTCCAGAGTATAGTCTGACAATAGCTTGGAATCAGCATCTGCTGTTTCTCCTTGAATATCAGTTTCAAAAATTCTTCTAGGAACTTCTTCTACAACAACTACGGGTTCGTTGTCCTCGATAGGGTTCTCTATATCTTCATAGCAAGATGTTATACCCAAAACGATAAATAAAAAAATAGTCAGCCTCATTGTTGTATTGCTTTAAATTTTGATCGGATTCGCATGGATTCCTAAAAGTATAAAGTAATGACTCAAAAGAACGTTGCAAGCAGGGTGAAAAAAAACATACTTTTATTAACCATATGATGAGTTGCTACCCAACCAACTGAGTAAATACGTACGTCCAACTAGGTAGGACTATAGATCAAACAACACCAAATAAAAACAACATTATATGAAATCATCCATTATTCATTACCCTCATGCTGATAGTTATGGGGGTATTTACTTCATGCTTTACGGAACCCTAGGAACAAGATTCAGTGCTTGTAGAGGGAGTAAGACCAGTATACTTTGATCCTCAAACAAGTGCGGAATCTGAAGAAGTAAGACCCTTTCATAACTGAGGAAAGATACTGTGCACAGGGAGTACAGTTTTTATCAATGAAAGATTTCAGGGCATCATAATGAAGGCAACTATCTATACCTCATAATCGGTACTTCGTTCAAATTAAAATATATGATTTTTAACACTTCTAAGTCTGACACAGCTCGACAATTACGTAAAAACTTCTAACCTTCAAATTTTAATCAGGTGGCAGTAATGAAAACAACTCTCAGTATACTCTTCTTAATAGTTGGATTATCGAATGGTTCTAGTCAGACCAGTCAAGACAGTATTTCTTATGGATGGAATATTACCTTCTCACCTTCGGCTTTTGTAAATACCTTCTCTGGGATACAGTTTGGGCTAGAACGTGATTTCAAAAACAATTCACTTTTAGAATTAGAAGCAGCTTACATCCCCAAGCAAACAAGTAGCAGAGAGCTATACAAAAACGGACATAGAATAAAACTGGGTTACAAGAAATATTTGGGCAAAAACCTAGTTATTGCTGGCACGTTGTATTACAGAAGAACTAGACATGAATTTGTAGACGAAGAGGTCTTGCGCCATGGAGCATTCTTCCAAGAAATAGACTATCATAAAACCAAAACTCTTATAGGGCCAACTATTGGGTATGGTTACTTTTGGCCTCTAGGATCGTCACGATTCGGCTTAGAACTTATTTTCAACTTTGGCATAGGTTTCTATGCCGTAAGGAACTTCGATTATCCAGCGGATGCTGAGGATTTTTCAGAAGGCAGGTTATACACTAATGGCTACCATGCAGAAGACAATTATGCCTATACCATCTATGGAACATCTGTAAAACTGAAATACAGTATAACAAGAAAAAGTAAATAGATATGATCCAAAGGACAGCCTAAATCTCTATTCTAAACTTCAAGTTTAATCTTCTAGAAGTCAGAAAGTTGGGAATGGCATATTGCTGTCTTCCTACAGTCTTTATCCATATATTGGAACCTACATTGGAGATATCCATAAGATTAAATACTTCTAGGGACAGCCAAGCATTCTTGAAGTTTCTGAGTGGATGTAATGGCTTAGAGGTCAGTTTCTTTTTATCCCAAAGCTGGTATGCAAAACCTATATCCACTCGCTGATAGTCCTTAAATCTAAATCCATTTCTGAAGACTTGATTATCGCCTTTCAGTCCAAATGGTAAGCCACTGCCAAAAGTGAGGTTGAGATTCATTTTAAAGTCTTCATTTCTGGGCAGATAATCCTGAAAGAAAATAGAAATATTAAAGAACTGATCCGTAGGTCTAGGTACATCAGATACCGATGAAGGCGCAGTATCACCTGCAACAAACAACTGATGATCTACCCCATTCAGCTTTTCTCTTGCCCTAAGGAAAGAGAGGTTTACCCATGATTCTGCACCAGGAACAAACTCACCATTAATTCGCAAGTCTAAACCTGCCACATAGCCAGTCGCATCATTCTCACCGGAGTATCGGATTCTTACATTATCTATTTCATAAGAAATCACGTTGTCTAACTTCTTATAGAAGATTTCTGATATCAATCTAAATTTCTTATTGCTGACCTTCTTCCAATGGAAATCATAGCTAAGTCCACCCACCAGATGTAAAGAACGTTGGGCTTTGATATCCTCATTAAGTGTTCCATCTAGCCTTCTTATTTCACGATAGAATGGTGGCTGATAATATAAGCCACCTGATACTTTGAAAGTTATATCTTTCTTCCATGCTAATGGCTGGTAGAACAATTGAGCTCTTGGACTTATATTCAGCTCTTGGTTGTAACTCCAATAATGGACCCGCGTACCTCCTGTTAGTTTGATCTCAAACTTATCTGGTCTTTTCAGGCTGTAACTATTCTGGAAATAGCCTTGTAATCGAAAGGAATTGATTTCGTTTTCCGATTTTACTACTTCATTTAATTGTACAACTTCATCATCAAAAGGTAACGAAAACCCAGCCGAGTCCAATCTCTCCCACTCACTCAGCCTGTCATCGATGTTTTCTTGCTGGTACTTCAGTCCCCATTGCATGAAGTTGTTGGTATTATCTGAATCACCTTGCAACTCCAAACCACCTTTGAGTTGTAAGACACCAATATTATTGGCTAATCTATTTCTTGCAAATAGATGTTGTGTTCCTGTTCCGAGGACACCGACTTCATTCAGTCCACCATCCCCTTCCAGATCAAATTCTACTTGACTAAGGCGATAGACTCCTAAGATGTCAAAGTTTTCGGTTTCATAATTGTCATAATAGGAACCCAACAACTTTATAAACAATGGATTCTTGTCTCTATCCGGTAAGTAAGTCAGTGAGAGTCCTCCCATAGCATTGACAAATCCATCTCTCTCTTGCCCTTCGAACGCTGTAGACAATTGTACAACCTGAGTAAATAGTCCAGTAGCAGATACTCTAGACTGAGGTACAAAATCGTATTGACTTCTATTATAGTTGGTCAGAAAGCCGATCTGAAGACTACTGGTTATATCATAGGTGAGCATAGATTGTATATCGGCAAAGTTAGGTGTATACTCACCGGTTACATCTAACGAGCCTAAAAGGTACTGAGTGGTTTTATATCTAGCACCTACGAGGTATCTTAATTTATTATACGCATTGGCTCCTAATTTTTTGCTACCCTCCACATGTACTGAAGCACCTAAGAAACTCATGGATGCAGAAGCACCGAACTCATCAGGTCGCTTATATCTAATATCAAGCACCGAAGACAGCTTATCGCCATATCTTGCTTCGAACCCTCCTGAAGAAAAGGACACATCTCTAATGAGATCAATATTGGGAAAAGAAAGACCCTCTTGCTGATTAGATCTGATTAACTGAGGCCTAAAGATTTCAAAGTCATTGACGTAGACAAGGTTCTCGTCATAATTCCCTCCTCTTACGTTGTACTGTGAACTTAGTTCTCCTCCTGTTCCTCCAGAAGCACCCAAAGCAATGTGCGGTAAGATACTCTCGAAGTTGCCGCTGGCAGTAGGTAGCTTTTTGAATTCTGTAACCTCCTCTCTGACCATTCCCACGTCTTCTATCTTGCTTTCTCGGATAACTATTTCCAAGTCATTCACCTCGGGTACCAACTTGATATTTATATTTCGCTTTGCACCATCAGGAAGGCTTTTGAGTCTGTATTCCGTTTCCTTATACCCTATTCTAGTTATGACTAGCGTATGCTTTGTATCTGCAGGCACAAGTATCGTATACTCGCCATACACATTTGTTTCTGCGGAAAGGGCAGTTCCTTTGATATAAACTGTTGCAAATTCTACAGGCTTCTTAGTATCCAGATCGGTTACAGCACCAAAGACGGTAGCCAGGTTCTGAGCACTTGCTGAGTCTATCGCTCCTAAGACAAAGAGCAGTAAAAGAATGCTATTTTTCATTAATCTAGAGGTCAAAATTTCCTATTTCTATACTCTTCAAGCGAGATATGGTTTGCTTTGGATCATCAGATCGGAATACACTGCTGCCAGCAACCAATACATCTGCGCCTGCTTTGAGTAAAGCTTCTGCGTTCTGCAAGCCTACTCCACCGTCTATTTCAATTTTGGTATCCAAATTTCTTTCTATGATCTTATTCTTTAAGGTTGCTATCTTATTTAACGTCCTATAAATGAATTTCTGACCTCCAAAGCCCGGATTGACGGACATAAGACATACGAGGTCTAATCCTTCGAGGATATCGTCAAGATTTGACACATTCGTCTGTGGATTTAGAGCCACTCCGGCCTTGACACCTTTGGCTTGTAGATGGCTAATGAGTCTATGAGCATGATTGGTAGCTTCAAAATGAAAAGTAACCACCTCGGCTCCACAGTCTATGAATGAATCTACATATTTTTCTGGCTCGACAATCATCAGGTGCACATCCAATGGGAGTTTAGAAACAGTCTTCATCTGCTTCACTATCATCTGTCCAAAAGATATATTGGGAACAAAGACGCCATCCATTATATCTACATGCACCCAATCAGCTTCGCTCTCATTGAGCATGATAAAATCATCTTCTAGATGTAGATAGTTAGCAGCAAGTATAGAGGGTGCAATGAGATGTGACATTAGTTTGTTTTATTCAGGCGACAAAGCTAATTACATTTGCGGCCTTGTATAGGTTTTTGTACTAATATGTTTGATCTCCATTTCCCTGAGCAATTATTATCTCTCTGCAACAACAAATTTCCTTGTAAGAATTTCATTATTGTTACTTCTCGCCTGAAAAAGGTACATACCGGAATCATAGGCACTTACGTCTATACTGCGCTCATAGGGACCAGCATACATCAGATGACCTAGTAGGTTATAGACCTTTATCTTTGCTATACTAATATTTCCTGCATCGATGAATAGCTCAGCTGTCGTAGGATTAGGATAGAGACTTAGGACTGAAATAGAAGTTTCATCAGTAGAACTGTTTACATCATCCAATCCATCACAATTCTCATCTATTCCATTATTCGGAATCTCTGTAGCCGCTGGGTTGATGCTAGGATTCATATCGTCGCAATCATCTACAAGAAGGAAACCATCTTGATCTAGATCATCATCTAGTGTAAATTCAAAGCAGTCGTCATCTATGCCGTTATATGGTATTTCTTCTTGCAAGAAATTCACTTCAGCATTCATATCATCACAGTCCAATGACAAGGGAAACCCATCTCCATCCAAATCATCATCTGGAGTATCTATATTACAATCGTCATCTATCCCATTATAGGGTTCTTCTTCTTGGTCAGGATTAACCTCTGGATCAGTATCGTTACAGTCTCCTTCATTAGGTGTAAAACCATCTTCATCTAAGTCAAGATCAGGCGTATCGGAACAGACAAAACTTGCTGGCCATAAAGAATTACCAGGCGTAAGGTCTCTGCCCTCAAACGCGGGGTAATCTACAGAATATCTCTCGGCTCTAAATAGTCTATCAGTATTGTACCTCCACAATAGCTCCCCATCCATGGTATACTCCATGATGGTCGCCTCGGAATTAGGCGCTATAAGAAGATTCCCATTAGGAAGAATCTGTGTACCTGACTCATATCCTGAATAGAAGTCTGCCCCCATAGTTACGCTACTGAATTCGAAATCGCTCTCCGTAGGCATGAAAGGATTCTCATCATCGATGAGATAGTTCCCATCAGAATCCGTAACCGGCTCAAAGATTTCTACACTTGAATATCTAGTATTGAAACTGGTACCAGGTCTGGTAAGACCATTATTGTAGACTATTATCTTGCCCTTATGGGGTCCATGCTGAATCCAATTAGGATTATGTTGAAAATACAGTATTCGATCCTCATCATTACCTCTGTCATAGTTCTGTGGATTACCAAACCTGTATATAATATCGCCTCCTTTACCAGAGTTACCACCAGTGCTGCCACTTGCTTCTTCTGTTGTTGTAGAATGATCTATAAGTGCGACTTCACTCATCTTCCGGACACTAAGCGCTATCTGATCCAACTCAGGATTATAGTCCATTCCGTTGATCATAAAAGTTTCTTGGTTTTCCCAGTCAAAAGTGCCAATGGATCCCATATCAAGTAATTGCGGATTTTCACTTAGAACTCCGAAGTTATTTAGGTTAGGATCTCTATCCTGGATAGCATGGTCACAGATATTCCATTCCCAGACTATCTCACCAGAATCTTTATCTATTTCGAGAACGACATCACAATATTCAGGATTTCCCAGCGAGAGGTCATAACCTAGCTCTATAAAAAAAGAAAGGTCATACGTTCGTCTACCCAGTGATAAGTAATTACCGCTGGGAAGTTTTATCACTTCGTAGTTTAGGAATAAATTACCATCTGCTATGAAATGGTCCACGACGATGTTGCCATCCCAGTCCATCTCTATGATACGTTCATTATCAGCGATCCAGTTTAAATTGCCATTAGGCAATAATTTATAATGATGTCTAGCCGCGGGCAGGTCTAACCATTCATTGATAATGTGGCCACAATTGTCTACTAGGTGGACATCTTCTGATCTAAAGCCAGGATCACTGGTAAACAAAGTATATGCTTCTAAAGCGTCATCGGAAACCTGTTGCAATCCAAGCTGAGGAAATACCAAAAATGGAAGGAAAGTAAAGAGAAGAACAATTATAATTCTCATAAATAAGTGTTTTGGATGCTATTCTGTGATAATCAATCTAAAGATATAAAAAACTAAAACCGCTGGTAGTAAAACTGAAATCAGCCTTAGACCCTCGTCTTCCAAGAGACTTCATGTTAAGAGTGATCAGTTCTAATGTCCAGTTTTAGACACCATTTTGAGCTCCTTTGGGTAATCTATTCTATTCAGTTTTAAATAGACTTGGGCAGAAGTAAAAACGTCCTTCTCACAATACTGGTAGATGCGTTCGTGGTCTTTTTCTTTCCAATAAACTTCATTTATCCGACTACCATCTATATCATCTTTGGGAGATGGTATCCCCAGAACAGCAGCAAGCAATCGTAAAGAAGTATAATTTTTATAATCACCAAATCTCCATAAAACCAAGGTATCCAGCAAATGATCAACCTGCCATGGTTTCTTACCACTTATATCAAGCATCTTAGGTACTTTCAGATTGTGAATAATCATCCTTCTACATAAAAACGGGATATCGAACTCCTTGATATTGTGTCCACAAAGGGCCTGCTGCTTAGGCTTATCAAAATGAGCTTTTAACAATACAATAAACTTTTCTAATAGACCCTTTTCATCATCGCCGTAAAAGCTTTTCACTCTAAGGTTACCCAACTTCTTATTTGTACCTTCGAAGAAACCTACAGAGATACATACGACTTTAGCAAATTCTGAAAAAATCCCTGCCTTGAGATCATACAATTCTGAAGCTTCTGCTCTACTTAATTCTTTATTTCTGCTGATGCTTTTTGCTTTGAGGTGCCACAGTTCTTGGAACTCGTGTGATAGTTCACTATACGTTGCCGTTTGGGCTGCAGTTTCTATATCTAGAAACAAGACATCAGTTGTTCTTTTCTTGAAAGCAGACATCCGAATTAAGGGTTAACCATGAATTTAGAAGATCTAGATTGTACTTGAATTCACCTAAATTAAGGTTAAGGACTTTTAAATCTTAATCTAATGATGGATATTTGATTGAAAATCAGTGAAATGAGTAAAAATAATTCAATGTCAATCTTTGGAATCGTCTTGATTCTTGCACTACTTGGTCTCAATGCCTACCAGTGGATGAACGGCTCCAAACTCAAATCAGAGCTATCTACACAAAAAGCACAGTTCTTAGATCTGGAAAAGGTCAATACTGAGTTAGACCTAAACTATCAGGCAAAACTGGAGGAATTGGAAGGACTGAGAGGAGACAATGCAGAGTTGAATACAAGGATAGATGCCCAGAAACTGGAACTGACTAAACAGAAGAAAAGAATAAGTGGTCTTATCTGGACAGAAAAGGAGCTAGGTAAGGCAAGAAAAGAGTTGCAGGAGATGAATGCCCTAGCAGATCAGTATATTGCTGAAATTTCTAAGCTCAAAGCACAGAACTCTGAACTGACTTCTCACAATTTGAAGCTCACAGAAGCCAATACGATACTTACTGATGATCTAAATGTCAATAAAAAGAGAGTTGCATCACTGGACTCTGTAAAGAATGTCCTTGTAAGCAATACCGAAGAATTATCGGCAAAGAATGAGACTTTATCAGGCAAGGTAAATATCGCAGAAGCCATCAAAATCAATTATATAGAAGTAAAGGGCTATGATGTCAAAGATGATGGAAGTGTATCGGAAAAAAGCAAAGCTAAAAAAGTAGAAATGCTTAGAACTTGCTTTACTACTGAGACTAATCTTATTACACCAGCTGGCGAAAAAGAATTTTTCATAAGATATACCAACCCTCTAGGTGAGGTACTCTATCTAGAAGATGCGGGATCAGGATCCATTACTGAGCAGCTAAATGGTGAACGTGTAAAATACACAGTATCAGGCCTAGCTAATTATAAGAATAAAGACATGACAGCCTGTATGGATTGGACACCGAATTTTAAGCTGACTAAAGGGCTCTATAAAGTGGACATCTTCAATCATGGATTTCACGTAGGTAAAGGAGAATTTAAATTGAAATAAATATATACTGCGGTACAACTTTAATAAGCCCTAGGTGTTTTCATCTAGGGTTCTTTTATTTTGCATTTATACAACTCGAAAATGGTAGGATATCGGTTCAGTGCTTACGTGGGTGAAGGGAATGTACATCCTTTCGAGCAACTGCTAAAGTTGTTCAAAGAGTTGCTCATTCATACCTCTGGTGATGTTGCAGAATCATTATCATGGCTGACAGAGATAGACAGAGAGCACAAGATTACCACTGCAGATTATGGTATTGCAGATTTTATCAAAGATTTGGAGGACAAAGGCTACATCAGTAAATCAGATGGTGCTCAAGGTCTAGGAGGCTCCAATCCTACAAAAAAAATGGAAGCCTCACTCAGAAGCCATGCTCTGGATGAAATTTTCGATCAGCTAAAGAAATCAAAGAAAGGGAAACATAATACAAAGGCTATCGGTCAGGGAGATGAATTCACGTCGGAACTGAAGCCCTACGAGTTTGGTGATAAATTAGACAAACTGAATATCTCAGAGTCACTAAAAAATGCTCAGATAAACAATGGACTTGATGAGTTCAAACTTACACAGGATGACCTGGAAGTACATGAGACTTTCTTCCAGACTCAAACGAGCACAGTCCTCATGATAGATATCTCCCACTCCATGATACTCTACGGAGAGGATAGAATTACGCCGGCCAAGAAAGTGGCAATGGCATTGTCCGAACTGATAACTACGCGTTATCCAAAAGACAGCCTAGACATTATAGTATTCGGCAATGATGCTTGGCAGATAGAAATAAAAGATATCCCGTATCTAGAAGTAGGTCCCTATCATACCAATACAGTTGCAGGACTGGAACTGGCAATGAATATCTTAAGAAGAAGAAAAAATCCCAATAAACAAATCATGATGATTACAGACGGGAAACCGACTTGCATCAAAAAAGGAAAGAAATACTATAAAAATGCCTTTGGGCTGGACAGAAAAATTCTGAATAGAACACTAGGTCTGTCCGCCAAGGCAAGGAAACTAGGCATTCCTATTACGACCTTCATGATTG
>CAYNJK010000062.1:0-11897 GCA_964397575.1 uncultured Saprospiraceae bacterium | reverse complement strand
CACCAATAGACTTTATTTTGATTTAAATCTTGGGTTGGGTGCTCGTATTTATGGAAGAGATGGAAATACAGTATTTAATTATTTAGAAGATTTTGACTTAGACTTCGCAGTAGGATATTTGTTCTGATAATCTAAGAAGGTTCATTCACTTAAAATAGTAAACCGCCGTCTTATCGTATGTCCATCCTCATCTACTAGTACCAGTTTGTGATCTCCAGCCTCGGCAAGTATCGCCATGCTGTGTTTGTCTTCTGTCATGCCCAGATATCTGTCATCTAAATGCCAGTAGAGAATTGCATCCTTATCCTGATGGGCAACTTGGAATATAGCTGCTTCTTTATCTCCTGCTCCATTTTTAGGCAGATATAATTCTGCAACTTTTTTCGGATAGATGAAGTTCATTTTCTGAATCTCGTCATCATTTATACAGTCGGCTTTGTATGCCGGGAGTGGTTTGTAATCAGGATGATGGCGCTGATAGTAATAGGCCATTTCTGCTGGTAGATGAAAATAGTGTTCCATATGCATCTCTGAGGGAGACTGACACTTAGCATGTACACGTTTTCCGTCATTGTCCAGTGCGACTTGCTTGTGGTAAGGACAAGAAAGGGTAGTGCCATGACTTAGAATGTAAGTGGAGTCAATGCTGTTGCAGTATTCTGTTGCATGATAACCAGAATGTGTACAAATGGCTGTCTGAGCTAAATCATCATAAGGAATAGGAAAATCACTGATTGTCAGTTTATTGACTAGGTCAAATAAAATGGGAGCGGCCCTCTGTACACCGACCAGGCTGTGCTTACCCTCACCGTCAGAATTACCTACCCAGATGCCTATTGTATATTCTGGACTGACGCCTACTGCCCAGGCGTCGCGATGACCAAAGCTCGTACCTGTTTTCCAGGCTAAGTTCTTTGTAGAACTAAATGATTCCCACAGTCCTTCAGTGTTGGGTCGACTTACTTTGTGCATAGCCTGAAATGTATGATGGATAGCTGCTGCAGAATATTCTATGGGTTCATATTCGAAAATGATTTCCGGAGCAGCTTGTAGTAGATATCTGGCATTGTGAATATCTGAGGCAACATATCTGCTCTGCTCTTCTTTGTACCTGAGCAATGTTCTACCAAGGCTTGCATAGCTACTAGTCAGATCCCAAAGAGTGATGTCAGCACCTCCGAGAATGAGAGAAAGCCCATAATGGTTGGCGGGCTTGTCTATAGTAGAAAATCCAAGATTGCGCAATTTGTTTCTAAATCTTGGGACCTTATAGCGACTCAGTAGATCTACGGCAGGTAGATTTAAAGATTTTGCTAACGCTTCATCAGCTTTTACAGCCCCTAGAAATTCTTTATTGTAATTCTGAGGTCTATAGCCACTGAAATTAAGCGGTACATCTTTTACCAACCCTTGTGGAGAAATCAGACCTTCATCTAGTGCAGCTGCATAGAGCAATGGTTTTAGTACCGAGCCAGAACTTCTGTGGGCCTGTATCATGTCCACATAATTATCAGCTGAAGTATGGTGACTGTTGCCGAGATAGGCAAGCACTTCCCCAGTTCGTGTATCTAAAACGAGAATCCCAAGATTCTGAATATCACTTTCTTGATATTCTGAGGCATATATTTCTGCTGTATTCAGAACAAGGCGTTGCATCTTTGGGTCTATAGTTGTCGTTGTCTTTCTTGCACTTGGTGACTTGGCAGAAAGATGTTCCAGTAAGTGCGGTGCAGAAGAGGGTAGTGCTAGAGGTTGCTTAGGGATAGGTTCTAGCAGAGCCAATTCATAATTCAGACTATCTATTTTATTTTCATGTAAGAGTTTAGTAAGTAAACGATTTCTTTTGGCTTCTAACGTTGCTCTGTTTCTGCCTGGATGTATCAGTGCTGGTGCATTAGGTAATACTGCCAGCAGAGCCGATTCCGAGAGACTAAGTTGGCTCGGAGATTTGGAATAATATCTCCAGCTGGCAGCTTCTAGCCCGACTACATTACCGCCAAAGGGTGCATGACTAACGTGTAGTTGTAGAATTTCTTCCTTACTATGGCTCATTTCTAGTTTTATAGCCATAAACATTTCTATAATTTTTTGGGTGAAGTTTCGAGGCTTATTGCCACGTGACATTCTACATACTTGCATGGTCAGAGTAGAAGCACCACTGATTACCTTGCCAGCTCGAAGGTTTTGGATAACTGCTCTACTCAGTGAGGCGAAATCTATTCCTAGGTGCTTATAGAAACGCTTGTCTTCAAAGCACAACAATGCCATTTCAAAATCAGCAGGAACAGCCTCTATCATCGCAAAGCGCCATTGTCCATCTTCAGCAATCTTACCACCAAGCAGTTGTCCTTCTCGGTCATACATAATCTTACTAAATGGCTGGTCAAAGCTTACTGTAGGTGTCAGCCATAGTACAGCAAGTATAGTCAGGAGTAGCATCAAGTATTTTGTGATTCTTTTTTTCATACTACCTTACTTCTATCCATTGTCCAGTAGACTGTGCTTGTATCTCATTGTCATACATCGCTTCTACATGCGTAGGGGGCAGATAGAATTTGCCGGAATAAGTCGCTGTAAGGAAGGTTGTATAACTTAAGGTTTCATTATCTATGTCAAAGAAGGTATTTACACGATCGTCTCTGATGTCTCTGTATTCGTAGTTTGATTCTGCGCCTGAGTTGTCTCTTCCACTAAGACGTTGATTCTGTATTTCCCAACCAGATGGAAAAATTTGGTTCAGCACCAGTTCTTCTAAGTGCCGCCCTTTGGTACCTATGTTTTCAATTTTCACTTCTACTTTGAAATCTGTTCCTTGTTTCAGGCTAGTAGGATTGATAGTTTTACCATTGAGGTCCTTGTAGCTGACTGTCATATTAAGATGCTGGGCAGCTTCCTTGCCTTCTTTACCTGGAGGCGCTTGTCCTGACACAAGTAATTTGGCATAGAGGATACCTTTGCTATTGTTGGTTAGGGTGACAGACTTTTGGTTTTTTTCTACTTCTATTGTTTTAGAAACATAGGCTTTGTCAGATTCTATTTTTGGCTGAGCAACACCACCAGCTGACCAGTCCGCTAGTAAATTATCTTTCGGTAGCTTAGATATATATTTGCCTACACTTAGTAGAGCAACGGCAGTCGTATGTGTAGAGTACCATCTGTCTGAGTCCAAGTCGTTACTAATCGATTCTGCTAGAGTTGTCATCTCTTCATGCAGTCCTAAGTAGGTCATCGTCTCTAGAATGAGCCCCTGATCTCTAAGGTGACTGCCATAATTATATCCTGTTTCTCGATAAGGTTTTACCTGTGTTTTCTTATTTCTTATCAGTTCCATAGCCAGCTCTTTTTTATGAATCTGGGCATAAGCTGCGGCCAATAGATAAGCACTGGTAGCTGACAGGTTTTTATTGTTTCTGATTCTATTCATGGCACCCACATTAGCTTGACCTGCTTTGGCAAGTACATAGACTCTGTAGGCTTGTTCTATAACAGGGTCATGATAAGAACTTGAGTACCTATTGGTCTTATCACTTTCGTTGCTGAGATAGATACCTAGATTGTCTATCATTGCTTTGGGCACGAAGTAGCCTTTTTCTTTTGCTTCGAGTAAGAAATGAAAAGCATAGATAGACCCCCAGCTACTAACATCATTGTTGCCAGCCCAGTAACTGAGACCACCATTGCTCAGCTGAAATAAAGAGAGGCGCTCAATAGTTTTCTGAATATTTTTCTCTATGCTTTTTCTTTGCTTGGGACTAAGCTCCACCAGATCATCCAGGTACAATTGTGGAAAGGCAGATGAGGTGGTCTGTTCTATACAGCCGTAAGGATAGCGAATCAGATATTTAATTCTTTGGTCTAGATTTATTGGCAATACATTACTGAGTTCTAGTACACCTTCATTAGTGCCAGTAGTGCCAAGTGTAGTATAGGAAGTGGTCCAGCTTTCGCCAGGTTGTAAAGTTTTACGCTGGACCTTAGTGGTCACAGGGTTTGGGTTTCTTATTTCCAGTTCTACTTTGTCTTCAGAGCTTTCCTTGCCAGACTGTGCAGAGATATTCATTTTGGTTACACCTATAGCATCTCCTACTTTTACTTCGAAGCTGGTGAGCTTATCCCCTGGTTTGCTAAAGCTCAATTTATGTGCGGCATCACCTATCAGCGATAGATTGCCATCAGGCTGAAAGGAAACATTTACATCTTTTATATTGTCTTCCATTGCAAAAATATTGGCAGGAATCTCTAGATTCTCTCCTGGCCCTAGCACCCTTGGGAGAGTCGCTTGTACCATCAGTGGTTTTTTGATCTGCGTAGTTTTTTCTGCGGAGCCGTATTTCTGTCCTTGCCTAGCAACTACCATAGTACGGACGGCACCCACATAGTCAGTTATTTTTATTTTATGTCTTGCAGTAGCACCAGCTTCCAGTTTGAACGGGCCGAGATGCTTGACTGTCGGTCTGAACCTATTGGCCTTGGCTTGCTTGTTTGCATTTTTATTAACCCCATCTCCGCCTATAGATATTAGTTTGCCCAAGTCATTACCATAGCCAGTAAGTACTAGGTCATAGATGTCCCAGGTCTTTACTCCTATGGCTTGCTTGGCAAAGAAATGTCCCCAAATGTCTGGTACCTTGTGTCTAGTGAGACCTAAAAGACCTTCGTCTACGACTGCAAGGGTATAGTACATGGTCTGTCCTGACGATTCTGATACTTTGATTTCGTAATGTTCGTCTGGCCTTGCCTTTTCTGGCGCATCGACTACAGGCAATAGAGTCGTATTAGGATCCACTACTTTTAAAGCTATTACACCATACATTCTTATAGGAAAGTCATTTTCTTTAGAGCTATGCTTTTGGATAAGAGCTGCATGAACATAAATATTGGGATTCATTTCGCTGGTAGTGGGAATATTTATTTCAGTGAGTTCCCCAGTAGACGTTACCCAGTAACTGTCTAGTACTTTGTCGCCATTCTCGATAGATACAAATATTTTAGAATCTGCATTAGAAGGCACTTTTACCTTTATGGTTTCTCCGAGCAGATAGTCTGATTTGTCAGCAGTAAAGTTTAGTAGTTGTGGTCCTTGTTTTTCTGTCTGTCTGTACCAGTTGTTTCCTGTATAGAAGAAGCCACCTGTGCAATGTCCGGACTCTTCATCACAGATTCTTATCATATAATTTCCGTATTCTTCTTCTAGCTTAGGCTGATACTCTATAATACCTTTGTTGTTTGTGGATATTTTTTCCTTGAGTATAGCCCCATTGTGTTGTGCAGAATTATAATTGTATTTCTGGCTGTATCCTCGGTCATACCACCAGCTCCATCTGGCCTCATAGATACCTACAGCCAGTTTGCGATAGCTTAGCGGTTTGCCTTCGGTATCTAAAGTTTGGATTTTTATTTTATCCTCTCCGTCATTAGAAATGAAGTTGCTGCCCCATCTGGTTTTTGGAATTTTCACACCGACATAACTGGAATAGATATCTGTTTCTATAGTAAAGTTATCCTCACTGAAGTTGCCACTTTTTTCAAATACTCTTGTTTTGAGATTTGCTTTTAATTTGCCTGGAGGCGCCCAGTTGTTTTGCTTTTTTAATTCTATTGTTTGTGTTCCATTCTCATTTAGTTTGCCATCAAAAACAGTGACTGGTGTCGCAGATACTTTTCTTGCAGGATCATCAAAACTGTATTCGGAGTAACCCAGAAAATTAGTTTTCATGCTGCTGAGTTGGAGATCTATTTTGGCTTTTAATCCATCGGCACTTGCACCATGTAGCCAGGCTGATTCTAATTTTATTTTTTGCTTGTTGTACAAACTTATTTTATCATTGGGTACCTCTAGGGCTATCTTTAATCTGTTGGGTTTGACAGTTTCTACTTTCAGAGTTTTGGTAAATTTTTGGTTGCCAACAACAACGGTCGCTCTCCAGTTTCCAGTTGGATCAGAACTGGAAGTAGGTACAGCAATATGATAGATGCGTCCCACATGCGATCTTGTTGTCTTGGATAGCTTGATTTTGCTTTTACTATCCTTTACTTCTATCTTGATAGGGTGGTCAGTAGGTAAAGTTTGATTTATGTCTTCCAGTACAAAGTTGAGAAATAAAGTGTCACCTGGTCTCCAGACACCTCGCTCTCCATATATATATCCGTCCAGACCTTTTTTCTTTGTCTTTCCCGAAACATCAAACTCACTTAGTACATTGACTTGATTTTCTTTGAGGTTGCTGTAACCATACTGTCCCTTATGCTTAAGGATAAGAAAGCTTGGCTTTCTTTCTAGTTTCATTTGTGACTGGCCCTTTGCATTAGTTTTAGAACTAGAAATCAATTGTTGCTGAAAATCATAGTATTCTATTGTGACTCCAGAAATAGCTTGCACATCCATGATATTAGTTACAGTTACGTAGCAGGTATTACTTTTGTCCACCTTGGCTATTATGCCTAAGTCAGAAGCCAGTATGTTTCGGGATATATATTTGTCTGGTCGGTAATAGGCATTGTTGCATGGATTATCTCTTTCTGACCAGTTACTGTATCCTCTGTAGTCTATTATACTTTGGTTTTCTTCCAGGCTGCTGAGGTCGAAGTTTTCATCTTCTGTTTCAGGACAGTCATAGGTGCTGACATCACTCGGATCAAATCCTACTCTTACCTGATAGATGGCCCCTGGTTCTGTTTTGACAAAGTTTTTAATATCCAATGCAATTCTCCGAGTTTGTGATACCTTGTCATCTGTATAATCAGACAAGCTTATTTTTTCTTTGTGGACTATACGTCCGATGGTTTTCATGTTTCGAGAATTCTTTAATCCATCTTTATGTAGAGCTTGTAATACGTTGTTGTCAAATATTTTGAATATTTCTACTGTTGCAGAATTTAGATTTTTAGCGACAAAGGGAAAGATAATTTTGTCGCTACTAGGGACGATTACGCCTTCACCTAAGAGTTTTAGACTAGGCTTCATTGGCGATATAGAGAGCATGCTGCTGGCATCACTTTCGAGCCTGTCTCCATCTGTTCTTTGTACATACTGAGAAATCTGAACTGTAAATGGAGATGGAATCTGCTTGTCCGCATAGACCTTTAGTTTGCTTCCTAGCTTATCTATGGTCAACTTGCCTTTGTAATCTTCTATGCTGACTAGTCCTGTAAGATCTTGAGTTTTTGAAATTTGATCTGAAAAGGAAAGGATAATAGTTTTTTGGTCGGTCTTGTCCAGTTGCGCTTCGAGAAATTTGAATTTACCGATTGGAAGTATTTTCATAGTTCTTACTTGGTGCTTACTACCGGGCACAGTCCAAGATACTTTGAGCTCTGAATCCTTTTTAGACCTAGAAATATTATTGATGGTAAAGTTTCTTCTTTTCTTATTGGTATGATCCCAAAGGATAGAGAGATCACCATTGCCTTTTTGGGTTGCAGACAATATCTCTTCTACATCTTCATCGGTTAGCACATTGTTGCTGGTGAGTCTACCTTCTAGCGACAGTAGATTCTTATTGTTTGCGCCATAATTGATTTTATTGAGCTTGACCTCTACATTTAGAGGGGAGGTTTTGTAAATGAGTTCCACTGTTTCTTTATCTTCCTCTATATCTGGAAACAGACTGACCAGTTGTATACGGACCTTGTAGCTTTTGTCATAGGCAAGATGTTCTTCTGGGACAAACATCAAAGTGCTGCCATCTTTCCAGAAAGCTTTACCTTTTATTCTAGGTGCAATAGAAAAGACCTCATCGGCTTGTTGTCCAATTTTGTCGCCAGTGATTACTGTACCAGCAAACCTAAACATTATGGACTCATCTATGTCCAGATTTTGTTCGGTATAGTGGCTGATATAACTACCCATTTCTTGAGACAACACCTTGGGAGAGTCCGAAGGGCTGGGATTTTTGCAGGCGAATGAGGATAGGAATACTAGTGTTAGAAGTAGGTATCTCATGATGTTATGCTTTAGTTGGAATAAAGTTGCTCATATATATAAAGCATCAGAGCTGTATTCTAGTATGCGTAAGCAAAAAATGAGTAAGTGTTCTGCTTTATTCCATTAAACGATCAAAAAGGATATCCTAATGAAATCATAATGTCTGATACAACTTTTTCGTTGTGGAGTACATCTGCTATCTTGAATGAGGTATTATTTATAAATCACTAAATCTATCATTATGACTACCAAAGCTTTCTTCTCTCTTTGTTTTATATATTTTTTCTGTCTTAATCTTTTTGGACAAAATCTCGCATCTGATTTTGAGCCTATAATTCCAGAAATCATTACAAGCATAGAATTTGATCAGACAGAATTCAATTTCGGTGACATCAAAGAAGGTGAGATTATACAGAATGTATTCACTTTTACCAATACTGGAGACGAACCATTAGTAATTACCAGTGCAAAAGCGACCTGTGGCTGCTCTGTGCCAAGATGGCCAGCGGAGCCAATCATGCCAGGTGAAAAAGGAGAAATATTAGTCCAGTTTGACTCCAAGAACAAAGGTAAAGTAGGGGGTCAGATTCAAGTTAAGCGTATTACGATTTCAGCCAATACCGATCCCGTTAATAATTATGTGACGATAAAGGGGAAAGTTCACATATACGAACAAGAGCAGCCTCAAAGACACGACTACTTTGATATAGATGCAGGCAGTATCAAGCTATTTCCAAATCCTAGTTCAGGGCAGGTACAACTAGACCTAAGTGAGTATGCTGGCAAATCAGCCTTAATAGAAATCTATAATGTCATAGGAGAGCGACAATCTGTTGTTTCCATAGACGAGCTCAATTCTGAGACTGTGCAAGTGGATGTAAGTAATTACGAACCTGGTCCTTACACTTTTTCTATAAGCATGGAAGGTCACAACAGAATTGCAAAAATAGTAGTTGTGCAATAATCCCGATAGAGTGGATAGGTGACTTTGTAAATCAGATTACAACTCTATCCACTCTGTACCAGTATAATATCTAAAACCTGGGTTTCCGTCGTCGGTGTTACTGCCATCATCGAGGTAGACGCGTCCTTCTATTGGTGTGGCAGGCGCAGACGACAGCGGAATAAGAAGTGAAGGGCCAGTTACGCCTGCTGGTCCTGATGGCCCTTGTGGTCCTTGTGCACCTGTAGGACCTTGTGGCCCTATAACACCTTGTGGCCCTTGTTGTCCCTCATTCCCTGGTATACCATCTTGGCAGACGACATATTTAGATTCCAGGCAAAAAGGAACTGCTTCGAATTTTTGTGTGCCAGTGTTCTGCCATCCCTTGCCATCTAGTAGATTATATTCTATGCCTATGTAAGGTACCCCTGCTAGCCAATCTATGTTTGTTACTTTACCCTGAAGGATGTCACCTTTTCCTATTGTGAAATCTATTGTACCGGCTTCTGTACTTGTGACGGCCTGTTGTTCTTGGTAGTAAATCGTTCCTTGATTACTGTCAGCTGAGATAGTGGTACGGATTTCTGCTTCGGCACCTGGAATAGGATAGTCCTGCTGGTCTAGTAATAAGGCTTGGAAACTAAACGCATCATACTGAGCAAGTAGTTGTCCTGCTAGTAAAATTGTAATTATAGAAAGTGTAATTTTTTTCATGAGTTCTTTTTTTATAAATCTATCCAAGTACCATTTAGATTATATCTTAGATGGGGCTTGCCATCGTCGGTGTTTGTGCCATCATCTACATAAAAAGTGCCTGAGGCAGGTTCTTCATTAGTCATGATAAATAGATTGTTTTCGAAGTCAAAAGTACCCGGTTCACCATTTGGACCCTGAGCTCCTTGGGCGCCTTGGGGACCTGATGAATTAGATTGACCAGCGGGTCCTACAGCACCTTGTCTTCCTTGAGGTCCAGATGCACCTCTTTTCCCCAAGCCACCCAAGACGTTCGCAACTTGCGCATAAGGTACGGCATAGAGTTGTTTGTTGGCCATTATTTTTCCACCACTAGTGGATAGTTGTGCCCAGTATTCTTTAGTAGGATTGCTATTTATGTAATCCAATAAATTAAAGTAGTCTTGGGAGTTAATTCTTGATTGACGTATTTCTAGAGAAATGAATCCTGAGCTCCTAACAGGCGCAACGCTTGTCGACTTGCTGTATATGGTTGTACCACCGATGCTGTCTGCAAATATACTAAGGACAAAAGTTTGGTTTTGAGCTATAGAGACGCCAGAGTTATTCTCGTAGATAACGAAGAAATCTAAGGTAAATCCATCCGGCAACTCTGCTGCTTCATCGCATACAGACTGCACTTGTGCTCCTAACTGAATCGTGGTTAGGGCAATTAGCATTATAAGTAGATAATTTTTCATAGGACTATAAATCTTGCCAATTGTTATTCAAATAAATTCTAAAGCCTGCCTCACCATTCCCTCTATTCGATCCATCATCCAAATACACTTGATTTTCTATGGGTCCAAATGGTGGACTAGATCTTAATATAAAATCAAAACTCCCCTGTGCACCTTGTGGTCCTTGTGGACCCGTTGCTCCTTGTGCCCCTGGTGAAGAAAAAGGCCCCGCTGGCCCTTGCGGTCCAGTAGCTCCTTGGGGTCCGGTAGGACCTGTCTGGCCTGGACAACCTTGCTCACACCTAGAATAAATGGAGAAAGCTGCGTAAGGTACAGAGAGCAACTGTGCACTGGTGTTGCTGAAATAATTTATAAAGCCCAAAGGTTTGAAATGAATCTGGACATACATAGGTATAGACCAGTCCAACTCTGTAAATTCTATACCCTGTGCTGTACCCGTACCTATGTTAAATGCCACTGCACCATTGAGGTCTGTCTTTTGTGTAACTGTCTCCGAATAAAGTACAGCCCCAGTAGAAGCAAAACCTCTGAGTTCGACTAGTATTTCTACATCTACCTCCTTTATAGGGTCTCCTTCTTTGTCTGTTATTACAGTCTGGTACGGCAGAGTATGTTTTTGTGCAATTGCTTTCTTACTTATAAGTAAACAAGCAAATGCAAGCACCAAGAATTTCAAAAAATTCAGGGGCTCTAGTTTTATATTTTTAGTTACTGTTATCATTTTTCTTAGGCTTATTAAGATTTGATAATGCGTTGTACATAGATGTTGTTCCCATTTTTCAGGACTAGTATATAGACGCCAGCAGCATAAGCACTAAGGTCTACTGCCGTTGTCTGAGTCGTAATAACTTGAGTATGCAACAGTTTTCGCTCTATAGAAAGAATTTCTATTTCTGAAGGCAATCTGGAAGCTTTGTCTACTACGATGTTTATAAGATCCATACTTGGATTGGGAAATACAGAAAGAAACTCCGTATCCTGAAAATCCTTAGGTTGGTCATCAAAATTAAATGCACAAATTGGGTCGGATCTGTCTATAGCAATGAGCTCTATATGTCTTATAGAATCACAACCCCCAGTACTGGTATGTGTGATGCTGTAACTGCCTGGTCTGTCAAAACCTTCATAAGTCTCGCCTATACAAAAAAGTACTTCTTCAAAACTTTCTAAGGACTCAACGACTTGCAGATCTAGTACACGTATGGAATCACAACCCTCACTATTGCTAAACATATCTCGATAAGTACCTGTAACTGTATAGCCTTCATAGCTGTCTCCTGAACAAATTTCTACTGCTGTATTTACTTCTATACTTTGCGCAACTGAAAGGCTTAAGGTTCTGATAGAATCACAACCATTACTACTTGTAAAGCTGTCTTCAAAAACGCCACTAGTGCTGTAGCCTTCATAGCTTTCGCCTTCGCAAATTTGTACGTCCAGACCAGTACTAAGATTCGGTAGAACAGTAAGTTCTAGAATTCTTGTAGAATCGCAACCACTTGCAGTTGTAAAGCTGTCACTATAAGTACCGGTCGTTGTATATCCTTCATAAGTCTCTCCGTCACAAATTTCTACAGAAGTATTTTCTTCTATACTT
>CAYNJK010000061.1:0-11941 GCA_964397575.1 uncultured Saprospiraceae bacterium | reverse complement strand
TCATTATATAGTCTTTGAATGAACTTCAGAAGCGCCTGAACTTCTTAAAAATGATTCCACTTCTGAGGTATTAACTTCAGACTTATCAAAGGCAATACAGAATTTGTCATCTGTAATTCTTAGATCAATAGTAGGATTGACAACACCAGGACCTAGTCCATTAATTATGTAAAAGGTCACTACCATACCTATAGAAGCAAACAATACAGTCAACTCAAAAGTGATAGGTATAAAGGCTGGTACTGGCCAGTGTGGTTTTCCACCAAATATCTGAGGCCAATCTCTGGTAAAAATCCAAGACATCCCACCGAAAGCTGTTAAGGTACCCAAGGCACCATAGATAAATCCAGCGATATGTAATCTTGATTCTGAAAGGCCTAAAATAGGATCTAGACCATGCACCGGAAATGGCGTATAAACATCCATGATTTCCAAATGTGCATCTTTTGCTTGCTTAACGGCTCTGAGAAGATCCTCCTCATCATTATATAAACCGTAAACTATATCTTTTGTCTGTGCCATGATTCTTTATTGATCGCTATTAAACGTACTTGCCGCCATCTAATCTGTCTTGTAAATCTTCGAGCTCATCCCACTTCCCATCTCTTGCTAAGCCTGCTTGTTCTGGCCAAGAGTCTGGTACTTGCATTGTAAATCTTGGACCTGCTGCAGTTAGTAATTCCTTTAACCTTTCTATCGGCGTTGTTGCCAATTGTGCAAAACTTACAATTCCTCCGTTATTCAGTATTTCAGCTATTTTCGGTCCTATACCTTCTATCTTTTTCAGATTATCCGCAACCACTTCTTTAGGGGAAATAGCTGGTGGTTCTTCTTGAATGTCTTGTTCAGGATTAATTCTTTCTATAATCGGATCTGCCGTTTCAGCAGTTGATGCTGCAGCTACATTAGAGGAAACAACTTTCAAGTGAGAGTCATGTCCGTCATGAAGTCCAGACGCATGAGAATCATGAGCTCCAGCAACAGAATGGTTATGATCATGATCGTGACCATGTCCATGGTGATGTATCTTATTAGGACCAGTATACTGATCTCCAGCCGTTTTGAGTATACTCTTAACCTCAGCAATTGCAACAACGGGTGCTACTCTGGTAAAGAGTAGATATAGTGTCATAAACAAACCCATTGTCCCTAAGAAGATGCCTATTTCTACCCAAGTAGGAGAGTAGTAACTCCAAGATGATGGTAAGTAGTCTCTAGCCAGTGTAGTAGCAATGATTACGAATCTTTCGAACCACATACCTATATTGATAACAATAGAAACAAAGAAGGTAACTGCAACATTTCTTCTCATCTTTCTAGACCAGAAAATCTGAGGAGAGATTACATTACAGAACATCATCCCAAAGTAGGACCACCAATATGGTCCGACCGCTCTATTGAAAAAAGCAAATTGCTCATACACGTATCCAGAATACCAAGCTATAAAGAGCTCCGTCAGATAAGCAACACCTACTATGGTACCTGTTACTACGATGACCTTATTCATCGACTCTATATGCGCTATTGTTATATAGTCTTCCAGACCCAGTAATTTTCGAGTTACAATCATCAAGGTCAGTACCATTGCAAAGCCCGAAAAGATTGCCCCTGCAACAAAGTAAGGAGGGAAGATAGTTGTATGCCATCCCGGTATTACTGAAGTGGCGAAGTCAAAGGATACAATTGTATGCACTGAAAGTACCAATGGTGTCGCAATACCTGCAAGTATGAGTGATAATGATTCCCATCGCTGCCAGTGCTTAGCTGATCCTGTCCATCCAAATGAAAGAAAATTATAAATCTTTCTTCTCAGTCCTTTTGCTCTGTCTCTAACGGTAGCGAAATCTGGAACCAATCCTGTATACCAGAATAATAGCGATACCGTGAAATAAGTGGATATCGCAAATAAATCCCATAGTAAGGGACTATTGAAATTCGGCCATAAAGGGCCTCTGGTATTAGGATAAGGGAAAAAGTAAAAAACAACCCATGCTCTTCCTACGTGAATACCTGGAAATAAGGCGGCACAGATAACGGCAAAAATAGTCATTGCCTCTGCAGCTCTATTTACACCGGTTCTCCATTTCTGTCTGAATAATAGAAGGATAGCTGAAATCAAGGTTCCGGCATGACCGATTCCGATCCACCAAACGAAGTTGGTAATATCCCAACCCCAACCTATAGTACGGTTAAGATTCCAGGTTCCTATTCCATGCCATACAGTCCAGGCAATGCAGAACAAACCAAAACCTAACATACCTAGAGATAGCAAGAAACCGACAGTCCATCCTAACCCAGGGGGTCTCTCTGTAGGTGAAACTAAATCTTCCGTAATGTCATGATACGACTTATGTCCGGTTATTAGTGGTTCTCTGATATCGCTTATAGGAGCACTCATTTATTATAAGTTGTGTTCTTTCTTTAATTTTTTTCTAAGAGTCTAAAGACTCATCTCTATTTACAACCTTCATCGTATATGTTACTGATGATCTGACGTTCACTTCATCTAAGGCTATATAGTTCAGAGGAGATTTTAGTTTCTTACTCAAGTCCCCATTCTTATTGTTCTTATCTCCAAAAGTAATAGCTCCAGTAGGACAAGCCGTCTGACAAGCCGTTCGGACATCAGTATCTTGTAGCTTTCTTCCTTCTCTTTTAGCTGTTAGTTTTCCTTCCTGAAGTCTCTGAACACAGAAGCTACATTTTTCTATAACACCTCTCGATCTTACTGTTACATCAGGATTAAGAACCATTCTAGTTAGGTTATCTGCTCCGAACGGAATCTCAGCATCCATAACTGATGGCTGGTTCGCAGGGAATATATCTGCAGTTGTATAATCCAACCAGTTGAATCGTCTTACTTTATATGGACAGTTATTAGCACAATATCTTGTTCCTACACATCTGTTGTATGCCATCTGGTTAAGCCCTTCAGAACTGTGGTTGGTTGCATTTACTGGACATACATTCTCGCATGGTGCATTATCACAGTGCTGACACATCATCGGCTGATAGACTGTATTTGGGTTTTCTGCATCACCGAAATAGTATCTGTCTATTCTCAACCAAGTCATCTCGTGGTGACGAGCTACTTCTTTCTTTCCTACAACAGGAACATTGTTCTCTGCCATACAAGAAACTGTACAAGCATTACAGCCGATACAAGCATTCAGATCAACGTGCATGCCCCAGTGGTGGCCCTGACTGTATTTGTTTTCTGTATACTCGTCGTAAGGATATAAGGTCGCTTCATTAAGGTGATCAAACTCCTTTTGCTTTTCATGGAGTCTTTCCATGCTGCCTTTGAGTTCCTTAACTGTCGTAGGATAGATAACTGATCTCTCAGTAAGAGAACCTTGGTACCCAGTCAATCCAACGCCATATGCTGTCTGACCTAAAGTAGCTTCATCAGCATTTATTATTTCACCACTATTAGTAGCAGCTTTTACACCTATAGTATGGTGATACTGTACGCAAGAGAAATGATCTTCTTTACCTACTTTTCCAGAGACTGTAACGTCTGCATTATAGTACTGACTTAGTCCTGCATTTACAGTTACACATGGATTTGCATCTTCGCCGACGCCTGTTCCACATTTTCCTGCCATTGTTCTTCCATAGCCAAGCGCCAAACCAACTGTTCCTGGAGCCATACCGAACTGTTGCACAACTGGCACATCAAAGGTCTTACCTCCTACTGTAACTGTAGCTAAATCACCATCTTTAAGGCCGTGCATTCCAATGAACTTTTTACCACCATCATAGTTTACCGGAACAGCTAGATAATTGCCCCAAGTCGTTCTAGCAACCGGATCTGGCATCTCTTGCAACCAAGGGTTAGTAGAATACTGACCGTTACCTATACTTACAGGTTCGAAAAAGACGATTTCTAATTCTGAATTACTAGGCTTGGAAACTCCTCTTAATGCAGCATTTACATTGGCATTAAAACCACCTGCTGCACTACCTCTACCTCCAGTAGCCACTCCGTCTCTTAGTGAATTATCCCAAAAAGATGAAGAGAAAGAATAACCATCTTGGCCACTAAATAAGCCACCTTTCCAGTTGTTCTTAAGATAATTCATATATGGCTGATCTCCAGAAAGACTGGCACCTGCCCATACTAGAAAGGACTCTTCTGCTTGTCTTGTATCAAAAAGAGGACTGATAGTCGGTTGTATCATGCTCAGCTGACCTCTCTTAGGTTGCACATCTCCCCAACTTTCTAGGACGTGATGTGTCGGTGCTATAATATTACATAAGGCCGACGTTTCATTAGGCTGGTATGCAAGAGCAATCTTTGTATTTACCTTAGTAAGTGCCGCAGTAAATGCTTCTGCGTTATAATAATCGTAAGCTGGATTTGCTCCCCATACAATTACTGTATCTACTCTACCACCTTCTATTTCATCTACTAGTGCACTTAGTTTTCTTTCATCCCCTTGTCTCTGGTAAGAAGCATCTGAGAAACCCAAAGTATTGCCATAGGCACCTATACTGTTATTTATGCTATTGACTAAGATTTGCTCATTTACATTATTTGATGCACTAACTACAAGTCCTGCACCTCCTGCAGCTCTTAGTTCTCCTGCGACTTTAGTAAGGACGGCTTTTGCTCTATCATTCAGACCATTTCCACCAGCTCCACCTGCTACTTTACTATGTAAGAAAGCGATAGCTGAACCCAACTCAGATGGCTTTATCAGCACTCTCTGGTCTGCATTGGAACCTGTCATAGACATATGGCTCTCTACCTGTATATGTCGAGACATTTTTGGATTCTTAGGATTCACCTTTCTGCCTTTGATATAATCAGAAGCATACTCTACTGGAGAAATCCATGTACCAAGAAAATCTGCATTGAAACTTACTATAACCTTGGCTTTATCAAATCTGTATCCTGGAATTACTCTGTCTCCAAAAGATCTTTCATTGGCCTCTAAAATTGCTGCTGCAGATACTGGATCGTAAGTGACTACTTTGGCCTTTGGATACTGAGCTGTAAATTGTCCTAATGCTTTCTTAGCCGTAGGACTCATTATTGTATTTGTTACAACTTGTATATTTTTTGAAGAGGCCAATCTTGCTTTTACTGTTGCATCTAGATCTCCCCAAGATATTGCCTCTATACCGTTGTCACCCATAATCTGAGGACTTCTATATCTGTTTATATCATATAGACCAAGTACAGCTGCTTGGGCTCTTGCAGAAGTACCGCCTCCAGTCATACTAGAGAGGTCATTCCCTTCTATCTTGATAGGTCTGCCTTCTCTTGTTTTTACCAAGACTGGGCAGTAATCACCTCCGTCTACAAAAGAAGAGGCATAATAAGTAGCTACACCTGGTACTATAGAGTCCGGTTTTACTACATAAGGAATAGCTCTTTTTACAGGTATATCGCAACCAGCTGCTACCGTCGCTGCGCCTAGTCCAAAGCCTAAGAACTTTAGAAAATCTCTACGATTAGTATCTTTCTCAACTACAGCTTCACTGTTTTGCAGAACTTCGGCAGTGCCAAATTCCTGATCAACTGTAGATAGAAATTCTTCATCTCGATTTAGGTCTTTCTCTCCTATCCAGATAGAATCTTTATTCATTTCGTTTTTGCTTCTAGGTTCTTATTAATAGTGACACTTCTGACATTCCAATCCGCCTATATCTTCTACAGTCACTTTATCCTTGTCTCCCGACGCCAATTGGTCATGATATTTTGCATAGCTCTCGTAGTATTCGTTGCCTTTAAACTGGACTTCAGTTTCTCTGTGACAATTGATACACCAACCCATAGATAAAGGAGAATGCTGACTCATTACTTCCATTTCTTCCACTGTACCATGACAGTTCTGACATTCCAGCTTCCCTACTGCCACGTGTTGTGCATGATTAAAGTAGACATGATCTGGTAGGTTGTGAATTCTGATCCACTCTATAGGACCTTGGATATCTTTCTTCTGATCATTGGTTAGGGAACTAACAATCCCATCCCACTGCTCGGCTACCAAGTCTTCTCCCGCCTCATCTATTACTTCTAAACTATTCTCGCTTAAGTACGAGTCTGCTATCCACTTGGTATATATAGTCTTAAGCTCTTCTTGGCTAAGCTTATCGTAATCCTTGATATAGGTGTTATCTGTAGGGTTGTAGCCTATACTTGCATATATCTTAGTTAACTCAGCTGTACCGTAGGTAGAACCAACTTTAATTGCTCTGTGACAATTCATACAAGTATTAGCTGCAGGAATAACGGCATGCTTAGATCTTCTAGCGCCGTCGTGGCAGTACTGACAATCTATTTTATGTAAGCCCGCATGGATCTCATGAGAGAATTTTATAGGTTGCTCAGGTGCATAGCCTTGTTGCCTCCCTAAGTTGATAGCATTATTAACTGTAGTGTAGCCCCCTAAGATCACTGCTGCAAAAAGCGCGAAAGAAATCACCCCTTTGCTGGTCAGAGTCTGAAAAAGCGTCTTTTGTGCATAAGTAGACCCTTCTTTAGCTGCTGCAATTACATTTAGATTAGATATAATTCTGGCGAGGATAACAGCAAGGAATGCTAGGAATCCAAACAAGGCATAGTAGAGCCAGGTCGGCGTAGATGCTTCAACAGCAACTTCATCAGTGGATCCTCCAACTTTTTTAGGAGGATAGACACCAGTATTCACACCATTTATATAAGCGAGAAGGGATTCTAAGTCTTCATCCGTCAGGTTAGGGAAAGCCTGCATCAAAGAAGAAGACCAATCTATCATTTCTACGGCTCGAGGCTGACCAGTGGCTGCAAGTGCACTTGAGTTCCTGATCCAAGCATATAGGTCTTCTTGGGGATAATCTGCCCATCTTTCTTCTACACCTCCCAAAGCTGGACCAGTAAGATCAGACTTCATCTTCTTATCATGACACTGGGCACAATTATTCTTGAAAAGGGTTTTTCCTGCATCCATTGAAGCTTGGCCTGATAGGAACATCGGCATGATGGCCAGCGCAAGAAATAAGGTAATCTTACTTAGGTTATGCATTAGTATGATTTAATAGTTCTAACATCACAAATCTGCCTCTCGAAATTTTGCTGCAAATTTATCATTCACTCGATGTATTAACAATAATTAACATCTCGAGTTAATTATTTAGATTACATCTAAATAGCTTATATATAGTTATACCGATATAGCTGCCTTAATCCGGGGATGAAACTCATAGTTTTCGAGTTTAAAATCCTCATAATCAAAGGAAAATATATCAGTAACATTTTTGTTAAGTATCATCTTGGGCAGTGGCTTTGGCGCTCTGGTCAATTGTAGCCTTGCCTGCTCCAAATGGTCATTATATAAATGTACATCTCCAAAAGAATGTACAAACTCTCCATAGCCCAAATCACAGACCTGCGCAATCATCATCGTCAGTAAGGCATAGGAGGCAATATTAAAGGGGACACCGAGAAAAGTATCTGCTGATCTCTGATACAACTGACAACTTAGCTTGCCATCCGCCACATAAAACTGAAACAAACAATGGCAAGGTGTCAAAGCCATATCTTCTAGTTCACCAACATTCCAAGCATTGACGATCATACGTCGGCTATCGGGATTGGTTTTTATGGTATGGATGACCTTTGCTATTTGATCTACAGTTTCTCCATTGGGTTTGGTCCAGCTTCTCCATTGCTTTCCATAGACTGGACCAAGGTCTCCCTGCTCGTCAGCCCATTCATTCCAGATACGGACACCATTTTCCTGTAGATACTTGACATTGGTATCGCCTTTGAGGAACCATAGTAATTCGTAGATAATGGACTTGAGGTGGAGTTTCTTGGTGGTTACCATTGGAAACCCTTCATTTAGATCGAATCTCATCTGATATCCAAAGCAGCTTACAGTCCCTGTACCAGTGCGATCTGACTTAGATACACCATTGTCAAGGATGTGCTGTAAGAGATTGAGATATTGCTTCAAGAGTTTACTTTGCTGCAAAGGTAATAAAGGGGAGACATATTAAAGCTAAGTGTTATATCTTTTATTTTGAGGGGGATATAACTCCTTTGTCCAATCCATTTAAAATTTAATTTTCGCTCCATTTTCCTATATTGAGAGCTAAATTCCTATTTCTAAGAGAAAACGAACTGCAGAATAGATGAAAAGACTTAACCTACTACTACTTACGATACTTGCCTTAGTACTACCCCTCTTAAGCTATGGTCAAGATGCTAAAAAAGGTATTGACGAACGAATAGATGAGGCTTTTGCACCTTTTTCGGATGCTTGCCAGGCAGTTGTATTTGCAGATATTAAAGGGGTTCCTATAGTATTAATACTATTAGTTGTAGGAGCTCTATTCTTTACACTGGTATTTACTTTTATAAATCTTAGACATTTTACTACAGCCATCAACGTTGTACGCGGAAAATATGACGAAATAGAAGGTCATGAAGGTGCTTACGAAAAGGCTACGATAGATGGAGATATAAAGGATACCATCAGAGATGAAAGCCAAGATGGAGAAGTCAGTCATTTTCAAGCATTGGCGACGGCAGTATCAGGAACTGTGGGTAATGGTAACATTGCTGGTGTAGCGCTTGCTATAGCTATCGGTGGACCAGGAGCTACATTCTGGATGATTATCTGCGGACTACTAGGTATGTCTACAAAATTTGTAGAATGTACGCTAGGTGTAAAATATAGAGATATAGCCGAAGACGGAACCGTGTATGGTGGGCCTATGTATTACCTCTCAAAAGGTCTTAAAGAAAGGGGCTTTGAAGGTTTAGGCAAGGTGCTCGCAGTGGTATTTGCAGTCCTGTGTATAGGAGGATCGTTTGCTGGTGGCAATGCTGCACAATCTAACCAAGCTGCGCAGGAAATTGTAGCCTTATTTTCAATGGATAGTACTGGAGCCAAAACAATCGTCGGTGTGGTGATGGCAATTCTAATAGGTATAATCATTATTGGAGGTATAAAGAGGATTGCTTCTGTAACTGAAAAGATTGTTCCCTTTATGGCAGGTCTTTATGTATTAGCTTGTCTATATATCATTGTTACAAACTTTGGTTATGTCGATGATGCCTTCGGACTTATTTTCAAGACAGCATTCAATCCGCAAGCAGGCTTAGGTGGGATGTTTGGCGTACTTCTTCTAGGTTTTAAAAGGGGTGCCTTTTCCAATGAGGCTGGAGCCGGGTCGGCGTCTATCGCCCATTCAGCAGTAAAAACAAAATATCCTGCATCAGAAGGTTTGGTAGCCTTACTAGAGCCATTTATAGATACAGTAGTTATATGCACAATGACTGCTTTAGTTATTATTATATATAACTCAGGCGGAGTTTTTGAATATGGCGATGCTGGTAATGGTGGTGTTCTCATCGATGGCATAGAAGTAAAAGGTGCTGGTATTACCTCTGCTGCATTTGCAAACTACATACCTTATTCTCATGTATTTCTTACCTTCTGTGTTGTTCTATTTGCAATCTCTACTATGATTTCATGGTCTTATTATGGTCAGCAGTCTTGGATGTATCTATTTGGCAAGAGCAAAAGGTCAGACCTAGTCTACAAGGGTATGTTTCTAGTTTTTGTAGTCATAGGTGCTGCAGCAAATATGAAATCTGTTTGGGGTTTCTCTGACGCTATGATTCTAGGTCTCGTATTTCCAAACATGATAGGCTTGTTCTTCCTCTTCCCTAAAGTAAAAGAAGAATTGTCAAAATATCTTAGCGCTATAAGATCTAAAGCATAGCTTCTTGACGGAAGTCATACTGCATCTCGGGACCAATATCGGTTTCCGAGACATCAATCTGGAGCTTACCAGAATTATGATATCTAATCATATAGGAATCATAAAGACACAGTCCAAGCTTTACAATACAGCAGCATGGGGCATAGAGGAGCAAGATGATTTCCTTAATCAAGCCCTTATTTGCGAAACAAGCTTGATACCTCAAGAACTACTGTCTCAAATCCATCTGATCGAGGCTAAAATGGGGCGCCAACGAGAGCTTAGATGGGGGCCGAGGATAATCGATATAGACATTATTTTTTATGGTGAAGAAATTATAGAAAATCCTAATCTAAAAATTCCTCATCCTCAACTAACTAATCGTAATTTTGTCCTGATTCCTTTACTAGACATCTGCCCTGACAAGGTGCATCCTGTTCATTCTCAGACGATTAGACAGCTTGCCGAAGCATGCGAAGATTCTGGTGAAGTATCGCTTTACAGTATTTGAGTTATTTGTACACGATTTAGCAGCCCTATTGAATGTCTAAAAAGCCCTTTCCATATAGGTATGTCTCTATAGAAGGCAATATAGGTAGTGGTAAGACCTCGCTGGTAGATAGATTGTGTATAGATCTTAATGGAAAAAAAATACTGGAACAATTTGCTGACAACCCCTTTCTTCCTCTTTTCTACGAAGATCCTCAGCGCTATGCCTTCTCGGTAGAGTTGTTCTTTATGACAGAACGATATAAGCAACTGCAGAATGACCTTACTGCACCTGACTTATTCAATCCGCATATCATATCTGATTTCTTTTTTATAAAGTCTTTACTCTTTGCTAGAAAGAACTTGGGACCTGAAGAGTACAAACTCTACCAGATGCTTTTCTCTGTGCTCAACAAGACCTTTCCTGATCCTGACCTTATGGTCTATCTACATCGCGACACAGAGTATCTACTCCAAAACATCAAACTCAGAAATCGCCCTTATGAGCAACAAATAGAAGCGGATTATTTGATACGAATCCAGAACTCATACTTTGAGTATCTTAGAAATATCACTTCTTTTCCTGTGCTTATCTTAGACATTAAGGATATGGATTTTGTAGGCAATGAGAGTAACTATGAGACCGTCAAGTTCCTCATCTCGAAAGAGTATCAGCCGGGGGTGCATAGGACGTCGGTGAGTTTTTAGTAAGAGACGAACCGTCAGAATATTGCAGCTGAAATGTACAGAATACTTATACCATATATTCTTTTTTGCTTTCTCTCAACCTGTCTCACAGGGCAAGTAGAAAGTGGGTCTGTTAAGATAAAAGGGGGAAATCTATCTTATAGAATATGGGGAGATGGAGAACCAGTTGTATTTCTGAATGGGGGTCCTGGCTTTGCAAGTGATGGCTATGAAAATTACGCAATTGAATTAGCTAAATATCGAAGAGTCATCCTTTTTGATCAGAGAGGGACAGGAAAGTCAAAAAATAAATACTGCTGCCAATTTTATATAACTGAAATGACCAAAGACTTAGAAAAGTTGAGAGAACATCTTGGTTTTGAGAAATGGGATGTTTTTGGACATTCGTTTGGTGGTACATATGCCCAATATTACATAGCACAATTCCCCAAAAGTATCAATAAAGTCATATTATCTGCGTCACCTTGCAGCATCATTGCCCAAGGCAAATACCAAAAATTTAAAGACATCAAACCAGAAAATAGAACTCCATTAGAAAATACAATAGCAGCGGCTTATTACGAAGGTTTAGAAAAAAAAATACACAGAGATTCATTAAAGAAAATATACAATGCTAACTGGTCTAGATATTATGTTTCAAAAGCAGAAAATTATTCCAAAGTTGCATATTGGTTTTTGAACAGCTCCAATCCATCTAGTGTAAATATTGAATTCAATTTTAGGAGGAAAAAATTAGAAAAGCGTTTAAAAGAATTCACTCGACCAGTCCTCATTATTCACGGACTTAATGACTTTATTAACATTGCAAATCCATTACGGCTTCATGAGTTTTTTCCTAATTCAGAATTGAAAATCATTGAAGATTCTGGGCACATTATGTCAATAGATAATCCACAAGAATATTTTAAGGCTATTAGGGAATTTTTAAAGAAGTAAATAACGAATTCTCTCCTTCACACAACTCTTTGGTGACTTTAGTCAATCTAATTTTTAGGGCTTCAATTCCTGCTTAAATTGACCATGCGTCTCCGTTTTTAAG
>CAYNJK010000060.1:0-12011 GCA_964397575.1 uncultured Saprospiraceae bacterium | reverse complement strand
TAGTATATCGTTTCCGTATCATCATTGAAACTAAAGCCATTGTCACTGACCAAGCCAGATCTTCCACCTAAATTGAATCTAGATAAGTGTAAGCCCCAAAAGGAGTAGTTGGATTTAGATTCCAATTGCTTAAGATAGGATAATGAAAAACCTGCAAGGTTCTTATCGATATTATTCTTGAAAGATCCACCTGGCAGTAAGTAATCAAAGTTTACCTCGAAAAAGTTGACAACATTGCTGGCTTGCTCTGTTCCTACCGTATCATTAGGAATACTATCCTGTGCAATACTGCAGGTAGTGTTAATAAACAAAAACCAGAAGAAGACGAAAAATGACTTATTAATCATGTACTATTTTCTCTTTTATGTTACAAAGGTAATATTTTGCCCTCATTGAAACTGATAAGATATAAATTATCAAAATGAGCAAATACAAGAAATACTCTATAGATACTATCTGTGTCAAAGATGATGAGGTGACTCAGAGTGGACAATCTCATGTATTACCTATACATGCTAGCTCTTCATTTTCTTATAAAACGATCGATGATTCTATAGAGATCTTCCAGAAGAAAAAGCCAGGCTATGTATATTCAAGATATGGAAATCCAACAGTCAGTTCGGTGGAAAACAAGTTAGCGGCTATGGAAGGTATTGGCTTAGCTGATCCAGTCGGCTGCTTAATGACTAGTTCAGGACTGTCTGCCATCTCCACCTTTGCATTAGCACTACTTTCCAAAGCTGATGAGGTCATCACCCAAAAAGATCTATATGGCGGGACAACTGAATTATTCAAGAAAGTTATCTCTAAACTGGATGTGAAAATTCATGAAGTAGATCTGAATGACCTAGATCAATTAGAACAAATCCTGAAGAGCAATCCAAAGGTGAAGTTGATCTATATGGAAACACCATCCAATCCAACCCTTAATTGTCTGGACATAACAGCCATAGCAAAACTTGCAAAGAACTATGAGACCTACTCAGCTATAGATAACACCTTTTGCACCTGTTATATACAAAAGCCCTTTGTACTAGGCGTGGACTTTGTGCTCTACTCCACTACAAAGTTTCTCAATGGACATGGCAATTCTATTGCTGGCGCTATACTTTGCAAAGACCAAGATTATAGAGAGCAGCTCTGGGACACAATGAAGCTGGTAGGAACTAATTGCAATGCCTGGGATGCTTGGCTGTTGCATAATGGACTTAAAACACTGGCCGTGAGAATGGACAAGCATTGTAGTAACGCAAGGTCAATAGCCCAATTCCTTGAGAATCATGACCGTGTGAAGAAGGTCAACTACCCCGGATTGGAGTCTCACTCGACTCATAAGCAGGCCGTAAAACAAATGTCACAGTTTGGAGGAATGATTTCTTTTGAGATAGATGGAAACTTGGAAGCGGGGAAGTCATTTATGGACAATACCCAGCTTTGCACTATTGCAGCAACTTTAGGGAATGTAGACACTTTGTTACTGCATCCGGCAACATCTTCTCATCTCAATATTCCCAAAGCAACTAGAGAATCTTGCGGGATAACAGATGGACTTATTAGAATTTCTGTGGGTATAGAAAACGTGGAAGATCTTATTGCAGATATAGATCAGGCTTTGCAAACTATTTCTTAAGACCTGGCGCTTCGCCCTTGAGTCCAAATTCTACCAGCTGAACATTGTTTATGCTCCCTTTTTCACATTCGAAAAGAAGCATTGTGCGAAATTGGTGAAAACCAGCTATACCACAGGCACCTGGATTCATATGAATCAGGTCTAACCTCTTATCTTTTATAATCTTACAGATATGAGAATGACCGCAAATGTACAGATCAGGTTTTTGCTCTTGAAGTATCGTTTTTACCCGCTTAGTGTAACGACCTGGATAGCCGCCTATATGTGTTATAAAGACCTTTACGCCTTCGCAGTCAAAAGATAGATTAAGTGGAAGTCGATTGCGTATACTTTGATCATCTATATTGCCGTATACTCCTCTGACGGGCTTGATTTCTTCCAACTGATCCAAAACTTTTGGATCTCCTACATCGCCTCCATGCCATATCTCGTCTACATTCTGCAGATGCTCTAGCACATCTGTATCTAACCAGCTATGTGTATCTGAAATAAGCGCAATCTTTTTCATCCAATTTCTTTAACTGCAAGATATAAAAAAGAAATGCCGACTAGATTAATAGTCGGCATTCTGATTACATTAAAGAACACATTTATCTTATGAATATCATCTTGTTCGTTTGGCTGGAATTTTCACTATCCAATCTGTATAGTAAAATTCCTTCACTGCTTAGGTCAGAGCCATTGATTTTAAAGTTATTGATCCCTTTGTCGAAAGCAGCTTGATCTCTCAAGATCACTTTTCCATCAGAACCAAATACTGTCAGTTTCACTAATTGTCTCTTAGGCACATAGAATGCTATGGAGGTATTATCTGAAAACGGATTCGGTTGGTTTTGAAATAACTCTAAATTACTTGACTCTAAGACAGCTTCAGAGGTAATGACATATTCTACATTTAAGATTTCGTCATTCATATCATAGGCCTCTGAGTCCAGATGATCTGAATTTATTTCTATAACCTCACTTAATTTCCCTGCAGACTTTGCTTCAAAATATGCAGTAAATATGTTGTCGTTTGCTCTAAGATCTAAACCGCTTGGATTAGACATACTGAATGTAATAGTACCATCATGATTGTTAAGCAAAGCAAAGTTCTCAGAAGTAATATTAACATCAGCACCATCTATACCTTGGAAAACAAGGTTATTATGATCAAACTTTAAAGTGAATTGCATTCCAGATACAACAGCCGCCTCTTCTACGACAAATGGCACACTTACTAAATCTCCAGACTCAAATGATTGATCCAAAGCAGTCAGATAGAAATCAGAGTTTGATCTCTTTCCTACTTTTTGTCCTGCAATCGCAGATCCATTAACATCTCCAATCTTAACAGCAGTAAAGTTTACATCTAAGGATGAGACTTGTAGCTGCTCTACATGGAAGTTTTCATCATATCCCCAAGGCGCAGTAGGATCAGCAAATTCATATTGATCAGAAACAAAGGTCCATGACTTATTCTGAGGATATTCTGTAAATATTCCCAAGATAAGTTTCTGTAATTGTACTAAGTCAGTACCACTAATCTTATCATCATTATTAATATCAGCCGCAATCATCTTGTATGGCGAATCTAATAATTCTAGTCCTAGGATATGTCTCTGAATCTTTACTAAATCTAGAGTAGAAACACCATTTAGCGGGTCTACATTATGATCTGGCTGAATCATGTAATCGTTATAATATTCGACATCTTCAAAGGCATATGAGCCTATAGAATTTGTCATTTGCATTTCATCAGCTACATTAGTCATGTCATCCAGATGTATCATCACATTGTCTAAGGCATCATTACTTTCAGTTTTTACAACACCAGTAATTGCACTTCGTGATCCTACATTTAGGCAAACATCATTAGAATCTTGTAAATCAAGAATTACCACACAAGATTCAAAATTGCCGCTTTGATCTACTATAAATACCTCCAAATTTATCATTTCAGCTACCCCATCGGTAAGGTCATCGCAACCAAACTCTAAAGTTGGACTTGGGAAAGTAATTTCTAATGGAGAAACAAATGAAAAAGTCAATGAATCAGTTCCATCACATCCACCTTCACTTTTAAGATCAAAATCTGAAGCTGAAACTACAGCAGATCCAAGATCACTAATAGTCCATGTAATAGAAGAAAGACAAATCGGTAATGGTGGACGGTCCCCTTTTACTATGAATGGGAAAGTACAACTTGTAGGTTCTCCCTGGCACTCATTGTAAGCTGTAAAAGTTACTGAATGTTCCCCTACCGGATAATTACCACTTGCAGAAGTTCCTATTCCAGTAAGATCTACCATACCATCTGAGTCTGCATCTATCGACCACTCTACAACAGAACCACTACCACAGGCGTCAGTCACAAAGATGTCTAAATCTATATCACCTCTACAGGTATTATCAGAAACTGAAACCATACTCATATCAGGACAAGTCAAAGTAGGTGTTCCCGAATTTCTGACACTAATATTTTGTGTAAAAGTGATACTAAATCTATCTGGGAATGCCGCATCAAATCTGCACCAGTCTACTATAAGCCAGGTTCGTACTATTGTATGACATACTCCAGCTTGTGTACTAGTAATAGGATTAGAATCTTCATAAGTTATTCCTAGATTAATACAGCCAAAATCTTTAGTCGTTTCAGGAAAACCAGTTATTTCTGGGTCTAGGCCTGAGCCATCACAAAGGTCTACAGAGGTATTTGCAGGTCTGGTAAAATCATCACTTTCCAGCGTAGCCGAAATGCTATTCCCTACTACAGTGATAACTTGATTACAAGTCCTAAGAACATTACCCGCATTACTTCTTATGGTAATAGTCCTAAGGATTTCACCCATTCTACAAGAATCATCATAATCATCTAGATTAAAACTGTCCTCATCTACTGTAAAGGTTACATTACATCCATCTACACCAGAAGCAGATCCAATAAGCGCAGGATCTCTGAAGTCATCTTCACAATCTATAGTAACATCACTAGGGCAAGACAAAATAGGAACTGTCGGATCTGCAACACAGACTCTACTAGAACATATACTTGAATTCCCATCATCATCCATTACTCGTAATAGAACATCTATAGTATCTCCAAGATCTGTGCAACAGAAATTTATTCTATCTCCGAAAGTAGTGCCTCCACCACATGAATGAGAAGCTACTCTTCTTGCCTCAAATGAAGTGACAGATCCACATGCATCGAAACTATGGTCATCAAAGGTTTCTGCAAGTGCCGATGCTGTCCCATCTGGACCTAAAGACACTTTTGTAAACCCTTCACATATAGCTGTAGGTCGTAGATTATCAGATACTTGTATCTCGAAAAAACAACAGTTGACAAAATCCGGAACTGCTATAGATGGATCTTGTTCATCATTTATCTGAGCACCATTTCCACAATCATCTGTAAAGCAATATCTCACCCAAACAGCTTGTTCTACCAACTGAGGTATTGTAAATAGACTATCACTGTCCATAGGGACAGCTTGGTAAGGACCTAAGGCAGGCTGATTTGTTCCAGGAATAGCTGGTAGAAATTCTACCGCCAGAGTAAATGGAGCTGAACAGTCAAGCACAAAAGCTGGTGCAGAACTATTATCAATAGTACCAAATGGGTCTAAAACAACTTTCGCACTACAAGTAGATCCTATAGCTGGAAAGAATACCGTATCCTGAGGACAATTTGTAATCGGTGGTAAAGCATCTATTACTTTTACAACCTGACCGTCCGTCACACTTGAACCCGTGCACCAATCTATCACAAACCAGTCTCTAAGAAACTTTTCTTGAGCACCACAAGTTTCCGTTACTATATCGGTGTAAGAAAACATGATATTGGGGCACTGAACTCCCATGGGTAATCCCAGAGACTCTGGAGATGTATCAGGGAAGTCACAATTAGAATTAAGAAAATGAATGGTATCCTCTGGAAACACAACATCTTCTACATCAAACTTTAAAATATTGAACTTTTGCTGACAGGTAGAGCTGTTACCAGCGCCATCTGTTGCTGTCCATGTTCTCACTATACTTCCAGAAAATGGTCCAGTACATTGTATACCAGAATCTTCATCTGTATGCGATAAGCTTAAATCTGAGCATGATCCAGCTAGAGCAGGGTTTACAACTCCAACCCCCATTATAAAGTCTTCACAAGAAATATCTGACTCACCTAATCCAAACTCCTGTCCTGCTATACAATCTAGGAATCTGGGGCCGACCTTATCTTCTACATTGATGTAACCCCAGCAACTCACACCACAAGGGTCTAGAGTAACAGTCGCTTTCAATATCATTCCTACATGTGACTCATTGACCTCTATGCATCCATTAGCTAATGCTAATCCTGTACTTGTCCCCATTGCATCTGTTATACTGAAACTAAAGTCAGCATCAGTATAACCTGATATGGAATTCTCAAGCATAAGATCAGTACACAACTCCGCTATACAAGCATCGTTTGTTGAAATATTTATGCTGTTGTTACAAGCTAAGCTGACTTCATCACACTGCGCCGAAGCGGCATATGATACTAAAGTCAATAATGAAACATAGATAAACAAGTGCATAATAGATCCCCCAATCTTTCTCCATTTTGAAGTATTGATTCCGTAATCATTCATCTCAGACTGGTTATTTATTGATTGATAATTATTCGTAAAATTCATTTTCTCTGATTTCGGTGTTATTCCTAAACTCTCTTATTTCAATACTATCATCTTTCTAGTAACCGTCTGGTTTCCAGAATTTAATTGATAATAAACTACACCTGTTGTGCCTATCTGGTCGCTACTAAGTTCTATCTGGTTGTATCCAGCATTGTAGAACTGTTCTTGCTTACTGATTAACTTACCATTCACATCTGTTAGTGTTAAAGACACAGTTGCGCCCTTAGCCAGATTAAATCCAATGACCGTATTGTCTTTGAATGGGTTCGGCATGTTCTGATCTACAGTCATTACCAAACTCTGAGTCGTCTCTGTAAACTTGATAGCTCGAGATTGTATTTTTCCGTCTTTCTCTGTATATACCTCTGGAGCAAGTACAGTACTACTCGTCATAGTAACCTTGTCACCTTTAAGTAAGAACTCTACAAGTATATCTCCTTCTGACACTGTAACCCCGTCAAGGTTATCATAACTAAGTTTTACGAAACCAGCGTCCATAGCAATGTTATTGTCTTCCAACTCAAATTTCATTGGCACTACTGCTAGAATATCTTCTGAGTCAAAATCAAAGCTCATCTGATTTCCTAATAGTTCAGCATCTTCTGTTGCTATGACTTGGATTCTTGTATTTCCTTTATCTGTAATAGACTCTACTAACTCTAATTCAAAGTCGCCATTACTGCTAGGCAGACCTGATTCTGGCAAGTCATTTACAACAGCAGATAAGTTTACGTCACCGATTTTCACTCCGATGAAATCTGCATCAGTAACATCTTGGCTAAAGTTGAGCACTTCTCTGTTTTCATCAAATGGCCATGGAATTGTCGGGTCAATAAAAGTTTGACTTGAGTTTACAAATCTCCATGAATCATTCTGTGGCAACTCGATATAGATACCTAGTATCAGTTTTCTAAGTTCTACCAGATCGAGACCATCTATTCTCTGAGAATTATTGACATCCGCTGCTATCAACTTGTAAGGACTATCTAAAGTCTCTATACCTAGAATGTGTCTTTGTATCATTATAAGATCTAGTGTAGATACACCATTCAGGTAGTTGTCATTTTTCTCTGGAGACAATTGATAGTCGTAGTACATGAGTACTTGCTCAAAAGCATACTCACCTTCATCAGACATATCTACCATCGGTCCAGCCATAAATGATGACATCAGACTTACAGCAGCATCATCTATTACTTTGCTGTCTTCAGTTCTTATTTGTCCTTCTATCTGTGCTACAGGTCTTGTGCCTCCACAGATATTCACATTATCTTGAACAAATATATTTGCCATACATGAGGCAACATTTCCGCTTTCATCTATAACATAGAGCACTACCGGCGTCAATCCTAAATCATCACAATCAAGTGTCATAGATGTAGTTCCAGGTGTCTGAGTAAAGCTCAGTGAAACAGAAGAACAATCATCATCACTTCCTAGGTCTATATCATTAGCCCATATTTGCACACCTGCTTGTGTACTAAGAGGCACTGTAAGCTCACTATGGCAATAAGGCACAGGTGAGACATCATCAGTCACTGAAAATGAACTTGTACAAGTCCCCTCATTACCACAGGCATCTCTTAGTGTGAAAGTCACAGAATGTGTTCCTATTCCAAAAGTGCCATCTGCTATATTACCTTGTCTTACTGCACTACCATCTATAGTATGTGTCCATACTGTACTGCTTGTACAAGCATCGCCTGTTCCAAGAGTTGCTTCTAGTCCAGTAACTTCTTTCTGACAATTAAGCAGCGGACCAAAGCTTGGTGCACTTGGACAATTCACTGTCGGTGTAGTAGTATTCTCAAGTTTTATTACCTGATCAAAAGTGTAGATAACTGATGGGTTACACCAATCTACCACTGACCAAGTTCTTACCAATTTCTGACAGGCTTCTTCCACGATAGGGAAAAGTAAGTCAGTATGATTGGCAACTACAGTGCTACAAGTTTTCTGAACAAAAGTAGGCATCTGACTTGCAGGAGGAAGACTCAAAGGATCTAAGCCCTCTAATGTACAACCACTGGTCAAAACAGCATCCGCAGGCCAAGTAATATCGTTCTCTGTAAATGGATCTAAGTTACTGAAGGTAATTCTCTGGCTGCAAGTGTTGACACCGGCGTTGCCATTGTCATCTTCTACAGTCCATGTTCTTGTAAATGAACCTATACCGCACTCATTCCTTGGATCAGTAGACATAGAACCAGTAATCTCTGGTGCACTACATTCAAAATCAGTAGCAGTAGGCGCTCCAAATCTAGAGTTAAGACCTGTCATACTGAAATCTACATTGGCATCACAACTTACAGTTACATCATCAGGACAACTAGTAAATTCTGGAGCTATGTAGTCTCTTACTTTTACATTAACCATACAGAAATTATGGTTTCCAAAATTATCTATGACCCTTAACATCATCATAGTCTCTTGCCCTGCATCATTGCAGCAGAACTTCTCTTGTTGTGTCCATCCACATCTATCGTCAAATTCTACGACATATCTAGCAGGACTAGCTACAATAGAGCCAGTAGCATGATAATCATCAGACGTATAGAAAGCTACTTGTGTATCCAACCATGCTTGCTCCCCTGACTGATCAAAGCTTGCTAACTCACCATCCAATGCTTCGGAATAGCTTGCTGCAAATCTGCCTGAAATATCATCTCTAGACAGGTAGTAATAATGTCCTCCGAACTCTCCTAAGAAGATCATGAAATCAAAATTCCTGAGTTCACAATCATTATCAGAATTGCAAGCAGAAGAACAATTGCTCTGATCCATTCTTTGGATCACTGTCTGGTAGATACCACAGTTATCAAAAGAGTGATCATCAAAAGTTGCTGGTCCTGCAAAGGCACAACCATCTTCATTCAGTGCTACTATATTATTTAAGTCACAAGCCGGTATCGGTTGTTCGTTATCATCAAGACTCGCTTCCAGTATACAACCTGTAGTAGGTATTGGTGTTCCACATTCATCGGTAACAATATATCTAACCCATATGGAATCAAAAGCAAAATCAATATTCTCTATTATTATTGGCTCATCAATATCCTGAGAAGTATTAGTTACGCCATCAGTGATAAACTGGCTTACATCAAATACATCATTAACATAGTTGTAGCTAACAGTATATCTTACCGGAAGACAACCACCTACTACAATTGGTGGAGGTATTGTTAGGTTACCTGTACATTCGTGTACATCACTTGTAAAGGCTTGGTCTACAGGAGCAATACAAACAGGATTAGACTGATTTTCCAAAGTAATAATCTGTGTATGTTTAGTTTCCTGCTGCTGACATTCGTCAAAGACTGTCCAGTTTCTGAGAATTTTTCTTGCTTGTCCACATCCCGGAAGTACTGTATCTGTATATCCAATTACTTGAAGATTAGAACATAACAACCCTGTAGGTCTTCCTGTACAATCTGGAGAAGGATTACCATTCTCATCCAAGGTGTACATGTCACAAGGCAATTCGTCAGGGTTACTTTCATTACATGCATCTAATGAGCCACAGTTAGAATCTAATGACTGATCTAAAGCTGAATCCCAATTCTTAGGGAACTCTATTGCATCAGACATAAGGGTTGCCACTGATAGCTCAACTGAGCAAGAATGTGTACCTCCATTTGTCTGATCTACAATTGTCCATGTTCTTAATACATTTTGTATTGCTGCACAGTCATCTGAATTATTTACATCATTCAAAGTCATTATTACATCACTACAGTTGTCATGTCCACTTACTAACCAGCTATTATTGCTCGCATTGAATATCCCATTGACGTCCATGTCAAATAGAGGCAAGCCTACTATATCATTGAAACTAGAGAAATCATCTATTTCAAAACAAAGTGTAGAAATCGGTCCATCAGGGCATTCTAGTGGTGTAACAGATTTGTCTTCGACAGTTAAGTTACCCCAGCAGCTGTTTGCACCACAAATTTGCTCTACAGATACAGTTAGTGTTTCGCCAAGATTATCTTCGGTGATAGCGCCTGTTATAAGGTTGCCATTAGCGTCAGTGATTACTAAGTTATATGCATCATTACAGAGATGTTCTCCTTCGAGAATCATGTCTGGTGTAATTTCTAATTCGCAATTGTTATTTAGAGAAACATTGACACTAGAGTTACAGGCAATAGATCCTTGCTGTAAGTCAGTTACCTCGACAACATAATCTGTTGTAAATGGACATCCTGCTTGCGGATGATCTGCATCAGCAAAACCTGTTGCCGTCAAGGTATAAGTTCCACCTGCGGTAAAAGTCACATCGATTGCAGGGCTCACACCACCCATTGGTGAGATTGTAACACCTGTTGCTGGATTAGCTGTCCAAGATACATTTTCAAAATCTGTGCTGTTTCCAATTTGGAAAGTCTGGGCAACATCAGTACAAGTACAGCTTGGCCCTAACACTTCCACAAAGTCTAGTGAAGTTCTAACACTAATAGCTTGCGATACTTCAAAATCACAAGATGTTACTGCAGGGTTTGCATTACATGCTACAAGTATATAATCTTGGTCTCCAGCAGGAAATACTATAGGTGACACAGTCACAGTAGGACCAGAACCACTTCCTGTTCCAGACCCTGTTGTTGTACTTACTAAGGGTCCAAGAGCTCCAGCAGCTGTTGCTTGATACAGTTTGAAATTTGTTGCTTGGCCTTCAGAACCAGCTAAGGTGTAATTGAAGTCAACTACTCCAGTACAAGTATAGATTGCAGACTCACCTTCTAGACTGAAGTCGTCTGACATGTCATCTACGACTACTATGAGGTCATCTGTGAAGGCACAACCTGTCACAGTCTCACCCGAAACACTGATTACATAGCTACCAGCAGCCGGATATTCTATATCAGCACATCTGTCTCCATTAAGTTGGGTTACAGAGCTACTGCCTGGAGCTGTCCAAGTAATACTGGTCAAACTGCCAAACAAGTCTTCTATACAGAAACGTCTTACTCCTCCCACACAAATACTAGCAGGATCCATATCAATAGGTTGGATTTCTACTTCTGGTGTTCTACAAGTAAGCATTTGTAACGCTACTGCCGGATTAGAACCATCTAATACGTCAACAGTAGGCAATACGCCATCAGAAGAAAATCCATTAAGACAGTATCTTCCTGCGTTATTGACATCAGGAATCATAGCGCTATCTAGAATAGGAATAGTTAATGCTGCATCTTCATAGAGATTTACTGCATTTTCTACTCTCCAATCTGCTCCTGGAGTACCGAAAGCCCTGATTTTAAATTCGATAACGCCATCTGGTAAAGTTTCATTACACTGGCAGGTGTAGGAAACATCTTGACCTTGTAAAGACCAAGTTGCAGACATGGATAGAATAAAAACCAATAATAGGCTTTTAGGTAAATGTGTAAGTACTCGTGTAATCATCTTGTACATATTGTAAAATTCTTTTCTGCTCAAAAGGGAAACGAGTGGTCCAAATAGACCAATCCCTTTTTCATCGTGGTACAAAGACCAAGAATCTTTCCAAAAGGCCCTTCACATTAGGCTTAAGTTTAATATAAAACACATTAGTATTTCTGGTTATACATAAGCGCTTACTAACCAAAGAAGTCTATCTTTCACGCAGAAATCTAAATATTCATATATTCTTAATTTTTTCATCTAATCAGATGAAGAAAGACCATAGTTCGGCTTGTAATAGGGGCAAAAAGACCAACAGAATCATATTGAATTTGAGC
>CAYNJK010000059.1:0-12049 GCA_964397575.1 uncultured Saprospiraceae bacterium | reverse complement strand
ATGCAATCAAAGCTGCCTTTCTAAGTGCTGATTCATAATGTTCTGACCCCACATTAGAAAGCACAGTTTCATAATTCTCCAAAGCTTTATCGTACTGTTTTAGCAAGACATGAGATTCAGCCAGATAGTAGTATGCGTCATCTACAAAAAATCCTTCTTTATATTTCTTGACATATCCGTCAAAAAGATTTATCGCTTGATTGTAGTCGCCATCTGAGTAAGAGGTAAATGCGACTTCATAGGTGATAGAATCTTTGGTGATATCTTCATACTCATAGCCAATTTCAGATTCCAAAAATTTGAAATAAGCATCTGGGTTATCTAGTTCACCTAGATAGATCTCTTCTATAGCCAATAGTGCTGCTCTTTGGTCTTCATTATTATCACTGAGTTTAAGTCCTTTTTCATATGCGACCAAGGCCGTTTCCATATCTCCTTGATTGTAACTAATCAGTCCTTTTCTCATCCATGACTTTGGAACATATTCTGATCTTGGAAATAACTCCGTTAATGATTCGAAAATCTTATAAGCTTCATTATTCTTTTCTAGTCCTACTAGTGACTCACCTATTTCGAATAAGGCATCATCTCTGTATTCAGATTTAGGATAATCTTTGACCAGTGTCTCTAGTGCCGTAAGCTTTTCATAGGGCTGATCATTGACCCCATAAATCAAGGCCTTCTGGTAGGTTATGTAGTCCGCATCTTGAGTTTTATTCTTGATTGCCAAATCATAATACTGCAGTGCGGAATTATAGTTGTTATTGACCAACTCTAAGTCTGCCAATCTTATAATAGCATCATCGTAGAGCTGCTTATCATCTCCTTGCTTGTCATAACTGACGACAGCTTTTTCTAATTTAGAAAGTGCTGAACTGTAGTCTTGTTTTTCTATATCTTGATAGGCCAACAGATAGTTAGACTCGAATGCATATGCTCTATCACCACTGGCTAGGTAAGAAGACAGTTCTTGTTTGCTCTCACTTTTTTGCCCATTTAAGTCCAATAAATAACCTGTCCAGAATTGTGCTTCAGCCTTAGTTCCCGCATTTCCAGGCGTTGTTGCTGCAGCTTTGAGGTAAGTCAACGATGATGGTAAGTTTCCATCATTCATAAGCTGTCTTCCATAATCTAGACTTAATCTCTGGTATGTTTCCAGAAGTTCAGGAGATTTGGAAGGCAAATTCTCTATAGTCTCTAGTGCTACCTTGTGATCATTTGATCTCAATAAAATATCTGCTAATAATTTTTGTGCTTCTGAATAGTTTGGATGATCTGCTCCTATGGTTGTGAGTCCCTTTATTGCTGTTCTCTCTTCTCCTAAATCACTGGACAACTTGTAGTACAAGAATGTTGATTCCTGTTGTACATCAGGATAGAAATCATTCTTTGCACTTTGTTTGAAGGCAGACCGCGCATCCTGCTTGTCACCTTGATTCAGTGAGATAGCACCCAAGAAGTAGTTTGCCATCTGTCCCATTTTGGTATCCTGATGTGACAACTCTTTAAGGTGTTCAGCTGCTTTTTCTTTATTACCAGCTCGATAATGTAAGCTACCTAATTGGTAGAATTCATTTTCAGTAAGCTTAGATGTAGTCTGTGCATATTGTTCCAGATAGTCAAGTGCTTTAGCATCCTGCTGCTGAGCGAGATAAGATAAACCGAGCATTTTAAGAATCTGATTCCTGTTTTTAAGTTGCGGTTGATTGAGTCGTTGCTCTCCATAGGTGATGACTTCGTCATACTTCTCTTGTTTGAAACAAATCTGAGAAATATAGTAGGGTACTAGGTCTCCATATCTTGGATGGTTTTCCACCTGCTTGAAGGTCAGTACGGCTTCGTCCACATTATCAAGATAGTACTGATTTATGCCTAGATAATATTGAGCATCCTTGGTATAAGGATTCATAGAGCTGGCTACTTTAGCGAAAAACTGTTCGGATTGTTCAAACTGTTTATCAAGAAGATGTATGTATCCTAGCTTGAAATTGACTTCATGATTGTTATTCTTCTCTAGATATGAATGATGGATTGCCGAGTAAAATTTGCTAGCGTTCTTAAAGTCTTTTCTGTCAAAGTACTTATTGCCAATTGCCAGCCGTATATCATTCCTTTCTTCATCGTTGTTTGTTCGTTCTATAGATTCCAAGAGCAAATCTATAGATCTCGTCTCATCCAACTCAAAAGAACTCTTAGCCAACAAGCCTATTGTCTCATCTAATTCATCTTCATGACTAAGTTGGGCAAGTGATATGCCATATAGTTGTTCTCTGTAATTATCGAGACCAGAAGGGAAATAGTAATCATGATCGAAAAGATGAATACTCTCTTGAGACACAAGCTTAAAACAGAAAAGAATAAGGAAACTAAGTACCAAAGAGACTTTGGAAGCCATATATGAGTTTTTTAATATAAGAGTTAGCTAATCCTACGTAAAACTAACGCAATTATATTAAGAAAATTTCATATACGTACCATTATTGTCTATCAAAGAGATAAATACAATCTTCTTGCTTTTTCCTATATTTTGAGAAGTTTTCCAACATTATTTAATTGATACGCGTCTTAATGAATAGATACACTTCCATTAATTTAGTACAAATGATAAATTCCAAATTCGGCTTAGCCTTCATTTTTATCTTAATCAGCTTTTGTTCTTGTGGTGAAAGAGAGGAGTTAATAGATCTGAAACAAGAACCTATTGAATGTAATTCGGCTGCGCTCTTCTCTAGGGAGGATGTATCCGGCATCATGGTTTATTTACCATGTTACGATAGTTGGGCTATAAAATTGGATGAGACAAATGAGGACGACAGCCATCTCATTGCTGCTAGCAAGGATGTACCCGAAAGCTATCAGATGGATAGTCTAGCAGTTCGACTTTCAGCTTGCTTCTACGAATTTGACTTAGAATTACTATTTCCTGATCCAGCACCATGGGGAGAAATGTATGTAATTAAGGATTTTCAGCTTGTTGCAGAATAATAATCCTGAACTGTACACTGCTCAAGCTAACTAAGCATCATAAGCCAAAATGGTCTTTTCTATGATATCACAACATTCATTGATTTGCTCTTCCGTGATTACCAATGGAGGGGCGAATCTGATGATATTTCCATGAGTAGGCTTGGCCAATAAGCCATTGTCTTTCAGTGCCACACAGATATTCCAGGCTGTTTTGCTGGTCTCTTCGTCGTTTATAACAATAGCATTTAGTAGCCCTTTGCCTCTTACTAAGCTTACCATATCTGACTTATCCACTAGTGCTTGCATTCTAGCTCTAAAGACTTTTCCTAAACGTTCAGCATTCTCCGCTAGCTTTTCGTTCTCGATAACTTCAAGTGCGGCAATCGCTACTGCACAAGCCAACGGGTTTCCTCCGAAGGTACTTCCATGTTCTCCTGGCTTGATCGTCAGCATTATCTCATCATCAGCCAGGACCGCTGACACAGGGAATACACCACCGGATAAGGCCTTACCTAGAATAAGAATATCGGGTCTTACTTCTGGCTGATGTTGACATGAAAAGTCGCAACTACAATTACCACAGGTAGCCAATAACTTTCCTGTTCTGGCGATACCCGTCTGGACTTCATCAGCAATAAAGAGGGCATTGTGCTTTTCACAAAGCGCCTTTGCTTTTGCTAGATATCCTTCTGCGGGAACTTTAACACCTGCTTCGCCTTGTATAGGCTCCACAATGAAACCAGCTACGTGAGGGTCATTCAATGCAGTCTCTAAGGCATCTAGATCATCATAGGGTATTATCTCATAGCCAGGCATATATGGACCAAATCCTTTAGTACTGTCAGGATCTACTGATGCAGAAATAACAGCTAAGGTTCTTCCATGAAAATTTCCAGATGCAAAAATGATTTTAGCTTTATAAGGTTCTACACCTTTTACTTCATATGCCCATTTCCTTGCTAGCTTCAGAGCAGTTTCCACTGCTTCCACTCCAGAATTTATAGGTAAGACTTTATCATACTTAAAGTATTCGGTCATATACTTCTCGTAAGGTCCGAGTTTATCATTATAGAAGGCTCTCGATGTCAAGGTCAGAGTCTCTGCCTGTGATTTAAGTGCAGAAATAATATGTGGATGGCAATGACCTTGGTTCACTGCAGAGTAAGCGCTGAGAAAATCAAAGTACTTTTTTCCTTCTGGATCCCAAACGTAAACGCCGTCGCCTTTGGCCAAGACGACAGGAAGTGGATGATAATTATGTGCGCCATACTTATCTTCCATTTGAATTAGTTCCTGGGAAGTCAAACTGTCAGTGTTTATCATCTTAGAAGTTTATGCTTGTTTTGCTATCTTTTTTAATTCTTTATCTAGTAGTTTGATCTGGCTTATCAAGTCTGTTTTACCAGTCCCATTGTTCTCCAAAACAAAATCGGCCAAAGTTACTTTCTTTTTGTCGGAGAGTTGGTTTTTCATTCTATTTTCCACCTGCTCTCTATTGGCCTTGTCACGCTTCATCACTCTCTCTATTCTGACCGACTTTTCTGCCGTAACCAATATCACCTTATCAAAGTACTTTTGGAGCTTATTCTCATAGATTATCGCTGATTCTTCTAACACATAAGCGTATTTCTGCTTTTGGGACCAGTATGCGAAATCGTCTCTAACTGTAGGATGTACAAGCTTATTTATACCCTGCAAAAGTGTTTTATCGCTGAAAATTTTATTGGCGACGTAAGCTCTATTCAGCCGTCCGTTTCTATGATATGCTTCTGGGCCGAGTAAGTCTTTGATATCAGCTTTCAGTGCTTGGGAGCTGATCATTAGTCTTTTGGCTTCTTTATCAGCATAGTAGACAGGGACGCCTATTTGTTCAAACAACTTAGCAACGTATGACTTCCCAGATCCGATACCACCAGTCAATCCAATTTTCAACAATCTATTAGTTTTGGACCAAATTTAATACAATAGAATGGTCATAACAGCCGAACTGAGTTTATATCCACTAGAAAAAGACTATGAAGAATCCATCATCCATTTCATCCGCAAGCTCAAAGAGAATGATGGGGTAGAAGTCATGACACATGCCATGAGTACCTTTGTAAAAGGGGAGAGCAAGCAAGTCTTTGCAGCTATAGAACAAGCTATGGCCGAGGTAGATAATCGATCAGTCACTTTTAGTCTGGTCATCAAGGCCATAAACAGGTCACTGCCTGTAGAGCAAGGCTTCCTAAGCTTCTAGGATAGATCTTTTCCTTTTAAGGCTTCTGCAAGATTGTAATCCATAGCTCTCTCAGCTAATGGCCGTGTATACTCATTAAATGCTTGCATTTTGCTTTGGATATCATCTTTGTTATCCGTAGCTATAGACTTTCTCAGTTCAGCTATAGAGTTAGTTATCTGCTTTTTTTCCTCATCGGATAGGATTGGAGCATTCTGAACGAGGAACTTTTCTGCAGATAACACTAAGGCATTAGCTTCGTTTTTTGCGTCTACAAGAGACTTCATTTTCATGTCTTGCTCCGCATGTTTAAGGGATTCTATTAGCATCCTACCCATTTCTTCTTCTGAGATAGAATACTGAGAATTAATAACAACTTCAGTTTCAGTATTTGATCTTTCTTCTAAGGCTTTCACTTTCAGGATACCATCTGCATCTATAATGAATTGCACCTTGAGCTTTGGAATACCGGCAGGCATGGGCGGAATGTCTTTCAGAATAAATTCACCTAACTTCCGATTATGTTCTACCATATCTCTTTCTCCTTGGTAAATGGACACCTTAATATTCTTTTGGCCATCTACAGAGGTCGTATAAGATCGTCCTACAGATATTGGAACTTTTGAGTTCCTAGGTAAGATGGTGTCCATGAGTCCACCTATTGTTTCTATGCCCAGTGAAAGAGGGGTCACATCTATCAGTAGCAAATCCCCTTCATTTCCAGCTAGGATATTGGCTTGGATAGCAGCACCTACAGCAACTACTTCGTCTGGATTGAGCTTATCCATAATAGGCCTACCGAACTCTTTTTCTAGGCTCTGTTTTATAAAAGGCACTCTAGTAGAACCGCCGACTAGGATAATTTTGTCTATTTCTTCATAGTCGACATCGGCATCTGCAATAGCTGATTTGGTCTTAACAATGGTTTTAGAAATTAGCGGATGTATAAGCAGCTCGAATTCTGTTCTTGTGAGACGGAACTCTCCGCTTTCAAAACTATCTTGAGTGGAAAGTATTTTCTTAGCTTCCTCCGCTTTCAGTCTCAGAGACTGCTGCAGTTGCTTGTCTTTGGCTATAAATTCCTTATCCAAGTTTTTGTCAGCAATCCATTTCTCTATTATAAGATTGTCAAGATCATCTCCACCTAGAAACGTCTCACCGTTGGTAGACAGTACGTCGTAGACTCCATTACTCAATCTCAGAATAGAAACATCAAAAGTGCCACCACCTAAGTCATATACAGCTATGGTTTCATTACTAACGTTGCTTTCGCTGCCATAGGCTAGAGCTGCTGCCGTAGGTTCATTTATAATTCTAAGCACTTCCAGACCAGCCAACTTACCCGCATCTCTAGTCGCTTGTCTTTGAGCATCATTGAAATAAGCAGGAACAGTTATAACCGCTTTAGCCACTGTCATACCTAGTTCTAATTCGACACGATTCTTTAAGTATCTAAGTATGGCACCTGAGAGCTCTACTGGCGAATAGAATTTCCCATTCACTTCTACTTTAACTAGGGCATCTTCTTGGTCTATAATCTTATAGCCCAACTTATTCTTATAAGCTTCTAAGTCTTCATAAGCTTTCCCAAGCAAACGCTTTACGCTGTATATCGTTTTGGAAGGGTCGGTGATTAGTTTAGTTCTGGCTTCATCTCCGACGATCAATTGGTTGTCTTCCGAAAAATGTACAATGGAAGGAACCAAAGTATTTTGTCCATTCTGCTCCTTAGCCAAGACTGGGTTTCCATCTTTAATATAGGCAACAAGACTATTGGTGGTACCCAAATCTATGCCTACTATGATTTCCTCTTTCTGTATCTCACCAGACAGAATGTTAATTGGTATCTTCGCCATATCTAAACTTTTAAAAAAACAAAGGGTAGCGGTCTATGTTCAAAAACAGATCCATTACTTTATTTCTGATACTAGGTGGATTCTTCATCTCTAATGCCCTTATCGCTGAATTCATAGGTGTAAAGATATTTTCTTTGGAAGAAACCTTTGGTTTCACCCCATTTAGTTTTGAATTCTTTGGGGTCACAGATTTAGGCTTTGACCTTACAGCAGGTGTCCTTTTATGGCCTATAGTATTTGTAATGACTGATATCATTAATGAATATTTTGGTAAAAAGGGGGTTAAATTTCTGAGTTATCTAGCTGTTTGTTTGATTCTATATGCCTTTGTGGTTGTGTTTTTTGCCATAAAGCTCAGCCCAAATGCGTGGTGGCAAAACCAAAGTGGACTTTCTTCAGACAGCACTACTTCATTGTCAGATATGAATTTAGCCTTCAGTAAAATTTTTGGACAAGGCTTATGGATCATTATTGGTTCTCTTGTTGCCTTTCTAGTTGGACAAATTCTAGATGTTGCTGTTTTTCACAAAATCAAAAGATGGACGGGGGAGAGCAAGGTGTGGCTCAGAGCAACCGGATCTACACTTGTTTCCCAACTTGTAGATAGCTTTGTAGTACTTATTATAGCATTCTACATAGGTTCTGATTGGGAGCTCGTACGTGTTTTAGCAATAGGTACGATGAACTATATATTCAAGTTTGTTGTAGCTATGCTACTTACTCCTATGATATATTTGGCGCATTCTCTGATAGATAAGTATCTTGGCGAATCTTTGTCAAATGAATTAAAACAAACAGCTGTTATAACATGATAAAAGGCGTTACAGATACTATACTTATGATCAGACCCAAAAACTTTGGCTCTAACCCAGAGACCTTGTCTGATAATCATTTTCAAGCTGAAATAACTTCTAACGAACAGAACAAAGTCAAAGACCAAGCAATTTCAGAGTTCGATAGTATGGTTTCCAAATTAAGAGATCATGATATAGAAATCATTGTGATAGAAGATACTGATGATATTGTAAGGCCAGATGCTATTTTTCCTAATAACTGGTTCAGTACGCATACGAATGGGGTAGTGATTACTTATCCCATGCGCTCAGAAAATCGTCGGATAGAAAGGAGGGAAGACATCATAGATGAGCTGAAAGAACAATACAATCTTAGCAAGAGGTATGGTTTCGAATACCTGGAAGATCAGGAACAATATCTGGAAGGCACTGGTAGTATGGTTCTGGATAGAGTAAATAAGATTGTCTACGCTGGACTAAGTCATAGAACTGATATCAGAGTATTGGAGAAGTTCTGTGTTCTGCTAGGCTATAATAAAGTCATTTTTCATCCTTTTGATGATCAAGGAAAAAGCATATATCACACCAATGTCATGATGACAATGGGAGATAAGTATGTAATTCTGTGTACGGAATCAATAACTAACGATGAAGAAAGAACAGAACTTCTTGCCCAGCTAAAATCTGATAACAAGGATATAATAGATATCAGCTATGAGCAGATGAATGCTTTCGCCGGTAATATGCTTCAACTTAGAACCAAATTGGGAGAGGTTGTTCTCGTTATGTCTAACTCAGCATATAACTCTCTCACTGCAGAACAAATAGATAGAATTTCTGCCTTCAATAAGATAATCCAAATACCAATTCCTACTATAGAGAAGTACGGAGGAGGTAGTGTCCGATGCATGATCGCCGAAATATTTCGGTGATAAATCCCGTAATAAGATAGACAAAAACAAATATCCGTATCACCTGAACGAATATTAAGACATGCATTTTATTAACTATAAACCGTTTAATATAATTTTAAAAGTCTAACAATCAGATATTTATAAAAATAAATCTGCGATACAAAATAGGAATCTATAGACATAGAGGGACTTAAATGCAAGCTATCTTACATACGATAACTGGATTTTTTTACCCCTTAAATATTTCTTATGTCATTTATTCACTCTATCAAGACAAATGTACCTCAGTACACTGTTAGTCAATTAGAATTTTACGAAGCAGTTGCTCCTCGCACACCAGACAGATTTCACAAAATCTTCAAGAAAATCTTAGACGGTTCCCAAATTCGAAAAAGACACTTTAGTGCACCTCTTGAAGAAATGATAGACTTGACAGAAAGCAAGAGAATAGCAGATAAGTTTGCTCTTTGGAAAGAAGCTTCTATGGAACATTATACAAGCCTCGGAGAGCAACTACTACTTGAAAGTGGTCTAAAGGGCAGTGAAATAGATATGATATGCACCTGCACAACCTCAGGATTTGTAACTCCTGATCCGACGGTATTACTGATAGATAAGTTGAATTTGAGAAGAAATATTAAGAGATACCCCATATTTGGCTACGGCTGTTCTGGTGGTGCGGCTTCTATAAACAGAGTTAAAGAATACCTTGATGGTCATCCAACAGAAGCAGCCCTTGTATTTGTAGGTGAAACCCTTTCTACTCAATATGAAAATATAGATTCAGTTTCTGTTATCGTTGCTAATTCAATCTTTGGTGATGGGTTTGCTGGTATGCTTATGGTAGGTAAGGATCACAGATTAGCTGAAGAATCCCAGGTAGAACTGTACAACGGGGAGTCTCATGTATTCCCTGATTGCAATTTTGCTGTTGGCCAATGGATGGAAGATGATGGTATGCATACACATGTAGATGCAAAACTTCCTGGCATACTAGAACAAGGACTCCGAGGACCAACGGACAAAATGTTTGATAGTATGAATACTTCTATCTCCGATGTAGATCATTGGATCTGTCATGCAGGTGGTCCTAAAGTAGTCAACACTTTCAAAGAGCTTATGGGCTTAGAAGACAAAGATGTAGCAGATACTCTGGAAACCTTTCGTGATTATGGAAACCAGAGTTCTGTCTCAGTTTTGACCACCCTAGAAAGAAAACTCAAGAAAGTAGAGAAAGAAGGCCTAGGATATATAATGGGTCTAGGTCCTGGAATACACCTTGCATATGCGTTGTGCAAAGTATATCCTAAAAAACAAGAAAAAATTGACCTTACTGGATTCGAAAAAGTTTCTACAGTTAAAAAAGGAAGCAACTTCATTGTAGATGTTCTGTAAACAAGCTGTAATAAGTTTGTCATCTAGTTGGCAGTTGAAATTCTTCGGAATTATCCTTGATTAGATAATCGTGTTTGTCCAAGTTTATTCATCTATCTCCTTTTATACCCGATAGAAGCAGATTGGCAGAACAAATAGTTCACAGTCTACTACTTAAACCAAACACGATGAAACCAGTAGAGAAAATAGGTCAACTTCTCAAAGAGCCTATTTGTACTGAATGGTTCGAAATGCACCACCAGTACAAATTGCTTAAGATAGAAATTGAAAAACTTCAGAGTAAGTTAAGACGATCTAACAATGATAAAATGGTCATGGAGTATCATCTCAATTCTACAATTGAGCAGCTCCGAACGTCTAATAATAAGATTAAGAAATTAAGAAGAAAGGAACTCCGAGAAAACCAACGGAAAATACTTTCTGAAGTGTCCAAGTTAGAACAAATCACTTCTAGTATGACCTCATCTATGGCCTACATAGACAGAGAATACAGATACAGATATATAAATCACAAGTACACCGAATGGTTTGGAGTCAGTAAAGAAGTAATTCTAGGAAAGACTATAGCTGAAGCAGCTGGACCTGTTTTCTTCAAACTATATAAACCATTGTATGACAAGATTTTTGAAGGCGAGTCTTACAATCTAGACGTAGACACCAAAGCTGCTGAAACATCAAAGCGATTGGTTGTAAATAGTCATTATGTTCCAGCTTATGATTTAGAAGGCAATAATATTGGTCTCTACGTCTATGGAACTGATATCACAGAAAATAAAACAAAGGAAGAACTGCTACAAGCTTCTAAACTCGAAATCAATAAAACTAACGAACAACTAAAGAAATACATAGAATCAAATGTTCAGTTAGAACAATTCGCTTTCATTGCAGCACATGACATGAAAGCGCCGTTGAGAAGTATAGCCAGCTTTTCAGAGCTACTAAAAAGAAGCTTAGGTGAGCAGCTAAACAAAAAACAATCAAATTACTTCGACTACATCTCCACTGGTACAAAGCGCATGTCTGCATTAATCACAGATCTATTAAATTACTCTAAAGTTAGTGGGCATAAGCTGAACCTAGAATCTACAAATTTTAATCTTGTTGTAGATAATGTTACTCAGTACTTGGCATCGACTATAGAAGAGCGAAACGCAGAAATAGTTACTACTAGCACTTTACCAGATGACATTATTGCGGACAGGGTAAAGATTTATCAAGTGTTCCAAAATCTGATTTCTAACGCCATCAAATTTACAGCTGCTGATGTTACACCAAGAGTGACCATTTCTTATATAAAGGAAAGTGGTTTCCATAATTTTAAAATTTCAGATAATGGAATAGGAATGGAAGAGGAATACCACAATCAAATTTTCGAGTCATTCAAACAAATAAATAATAAGAACCAGTTTGAAGGTACAGGTCTGGGATTATCTATATGTAAAAAAATCATAGAACATCATGGAGGTAATATTTCCGTACATAGCCAATTAGGAGAAGGAACGACTATGAAATTCAACTTACCTGTAGAACCGATAAAGGAAAAGTCAAGCGAGTAGTCTAGAAAGAAAGATATTTATTTAGATAGAGATATAAAGGCTGAATCAGGATATGATTCAGCCTTTTTTTATCTTCACATAAATCTGAATATTTATGAAAAGAAATCTACATCTAATAATCTTTTTTACTATCAGCTTTGCTAGTTTTGCCTTTGCTCAGACAGCAATCACTATAACTGAAGCCAGAGCAATAGATGCAGAAGGTGCATTGATTCTTCAGGATGAGTCTATAATCTTAGAAGGAAAGGTCATAGGTCCTAATTTTAGACCCGGAGGACAGACTTTTATTTTGTTTGGTGTGCAAGCAGATATAGGCATAACAGTTTTTTCCATTGATACAGATCCAGGT
>CAYNJK010000058.1:0-12101 GCA_964397575.1 uncultured Saprospiraceae bacterium | reverse complement strand
TGAGTATACAGCGACAAGACATATGATTGTGATTGAGTAATCATTTTTTGATAGTAGAGAGGGAATCTCAGGTGAGATCGAGTTAAAATCCCTTCTATAAAAGATATCAAAATCGTCAAAAAGACCGGCTAGCTTTAGTCGGTCTTTTTTGTTTTGTAGCGGTAAGAATTTGTAGCTTAGTTCTATGCCATCCAATCATATCTATACAGAGGTAGAAGGAAGAAAGCTGAAGTTGAGTAATCTGGAAAAGCTTATTTATCCTAAAGCAGGAGTCCCTAAGGCAGAGATTATTCAGTATTATCTGACAATTGCTCCCTACCTGCTTAAGTACATCAAGGGCAGACCTCTCACCTTGATTAGATTTCCTGATGGTATAGATAAACAACAATTCTATGCTAAATCTAAGCCTAAGTGGACACCAGAATGGGTGGATAGCTATGGGATAGCTCACTCTAAGGAAACTATAAAGTATATCGTTGCAACTGATACGGCAACAGTAGTTTGGCTGGCTAATCTGGCAGCTCTGGAGTTACATCCTATGCAGATGACTGTAACAGAACCCGAAAATCCAGACCACTTTATATTTGACTTAGATCCGCCTGAGCATGGAGATTTTGAGATAGTAAAAGAGATTGCCTTTCAACTGAAAGCTTTTCTTGAAAACTATAATTACATTCCTTTTGTAAAAACCTCAGGATCTAAGGGTTTACATATTTACGTTCCTATCACTAATGAATTTTCCCACGAGGAAATGATGGAGTCTGTCAAAGCATTGGCCAAGATATTTGTAAGCCAGAATAAGACGACTAGTACCTTAGCTATGAGTAAAGAAAAGCGTGGTTCTAAGACTCTAATCGACATATTTAGGAATCATAAAGCCCATACGACTGTAGCGCCTTATAGCTTAAGAGGAAAGGAAAATGCGCCTATCTCTTTTCCAGTATCATGGGATCAGCTTCGCACTTTGAATCATTCTAAAGATATTCATATAAAGAATTACAAAGACCTGTTGGACCAGAATGGTGATGCATGGGAAAGGTTTTATGACAGCGCTAGACCTTTGCATAATAAGACAAGCAGTATGACTATTTCTCCTGAAGTAGAAAAAATGCTAGAGCCCTATATAGCTAAAAGAGATTTCAATACCACACCAGAACCTGGCCTAGCACCAGTGGTGAAAAAAGGGAATCAGTTTTGTATACAATTGCACGATGCACAAAATTTACATTATGATTTGCGCTTAGAAAAGGATGGGGTTTTACTGAGTTGGGCTATTCCCAAAGGCTTACCCCATGAAAAAGGTATCAAACGAATGGCTATTCAAACAGAGCCTCATCCGATGAAGTACCTCAGCTTTGAAGGGAAAATTCCTAAGGGGCAGTATGGGGCCGGGGATATGTGGATATGGACAAGTGGGACTTTTGAGTGGATTTCTCAGTCAGAGAAAAAGTATAAGTTCAAATTAAACTCAGATGGCTTCAGTCGGTCCTTCTCCATGTTTAGGACAAAAGATTCTCAGTGGCTGATAGAAATGATAGATAGTCAGGACACCAAGGTATCCCTACCTTTGAAACCTATGTTGTCAGGTGTTACAACCAAAGTTCCTACAGCTTCCAAGTACATCTATGAAATAAAATGGGATGGCATTCGTACGATTATTCATCTTGCAGGGGGAGAAATAAAAATATATTCTAGGAGTGGTAGAGATATTTCGGTTCAATTTCCAGAATTATTGAATCCAGATGATTTTGATGTTGAGTCAGGCATTTTTGACGGTGAGATTGTCAATCTGGACGAACAAGGCCGGCCGATGTTTAGTAATGTAATCTCCAGGATGCATACACAAGGCAGTTCTGGTATTGCCAATGTGATGAAGAAATATCCAGCAGTTTGTTACCTCTTCGATTGTATAAGTTTAGATGGAAAAAACATCACCAATGAACCACTCTTTAGGCGCCAAGCTTGGCTAAATGCCAGCTTGAAAAAAGGAAAATCTTATGTATTAAGTGAGGCTATAGTGGACGGTACTGGATTATTTGCGGCCACAAAGCAAATGGGACTCGAGGGCATCATGGCCAAAGACAAAAATGCTGGCTATAGAATAGGTCAGAGGTCTGATGCTTGGCTAAAAATAAAACATCGTACGACGGAAGCTTGCTTGATAGCTGGCTACACCAAGGGTGAAGGAGAACGAGCACCATTATTTGGTGCACTTCATTTAGTGAAACGAGCTGCGGACGGCGAGTATGTATATATGGGGAAGGTAGGTACAGGCTTTGATTCTGATAAAATGAAGTTTCTCTTAAACAAATTCCAACCTTATCTCACTGAAAATAAGCCATTTACAACCAAAACTGATAGCGACTACGACTCTATTTGGCTTACACCAGAGTTGACTTGTGAGGTACAATACGCCTCATTGGCTTCATCCGGTGTCTACCGAGAGCCTGTTTTTCAGCGACTCATCATAGAAGAGGACTAGTTTTTGTAGTGGAATTAGAAGAAAAAGCTTCTAATATTAAAAATCACAACTATGAGATCTACATGGAAAGGACATATTAGATTTTCCTTGGTGACTATTCCTATTCAGATTTACAGTGCTGTAAACAGCAAATCATCAATAAAATTTAAGCAATTACATAAGGAAGACAATGGTGCTATAGGGTATTCCAAAGTTTGCAAATCTTGTGAAAAAGTAGTGCCGTATGGGGACATAGTCAAAGGCTATGAGTATGAGCCAGACAACTATGTTGTACTCGAGAAGTCAGATTTTGAAAAAATAAAACTTAAGAGTTCTAAAGCTATCGATATAGAGGCTTTTGTAGACATCAGTGAAGTCCATGCTACGCGTTTTGAGAATTTTTATTTTATAGGACCGAGTGGGGAAGTTGCAACTAAGACTTTCAATCTATTTACAAAGACACTAAAGAATTCTGGTAAAGCAGGTGTAGGGAGAATAGTCCTGAGAGACAAAGAAGACGTGGTTCTACTCAAAGAACACGAAGGTGGTCTCCTTATGTACAAACTCAGATATCCGGATGAACTTAGAAAAATGGAGGATGTTCCTAACCTCAAAGAAGTAGAAGTAGACCAGGCACAATTGGATCTGGCTCAGACACTTGTAAGTTCACTTTCTAAGTCATTTTCAGAAGTTGTTTTTAAGGACAGATACAAAGATGCTCTTATGGAATTAGTCCAATCTAAAGTAGAAGGGAAACAAATCGTCGCCATCTCCGAAGCTGCTGAAGATGATACACCAGTAGTAGATATAATGGCTGCGCTGAAAAAGAGTATCGACGAGGCAAAAGCCAAAGGTGCCTAAAACTATTTTGGCTTTGAATTGATCGTGGTATTAAAGGCCACATCTGGGTAAAAAAAAGATGGCTAACTATTGTTAGCCATCAATCAAATCAGACATTGACCAGTATTTCTCAGACTAGGATTTTCTGATCAATATTCTTAAATATGCGGCCTACAACTTTGAGCAAGCCGATATCAACCAACTAATACTTCTTTAGCTTTTATTGAATTTAAGGGGAATAGTATAGGTCTTGTTAAGATTCAACTTGTGACTCTGCAATACCTTATAATTTAGTCTCGCTTTCAATGCAGAATCCAGTTCCTTACTATTGGTAGACAAGATCATCATTTCGCCTTTCGAATTAAGGATAAAATCGACAAGCACTGTCTTATCTTCGTCTAGTTTACCCAAGTCAAGTCCACTTAAGTATGCTTGTACTTGTTTGGATATAGATGAGGGTTCGTGCCCGTTTGGCGTAAGCTCAGCAGCTTTTACATTGAGAGAAAAAAGGAAGGCCAGAGTAAGAAAACTGATTAATGTTTTTGAAACTTTCATTTTCAATTTTTTTATGTGAATAATGTTTTCGAATGCATCCTAAGAACGGATTGTAAGACTCGATGGATACAAGACTCCGATGAATGGCAGTTTCTTTTCGTCTAATGTTTAGCCATTATCTACGAAGTGCTTATTAGTTAATCAGGTTGCTTAATCAGGTCTGCTCTGCTCCATGTTTTTATCTTTTACTCTTGCAGTCCGTCATAAAAGAAAATCAGATCTTTTTGTCTACAGTAATGATTAGATTAGCTTTGACCAATTGGAATTATGTTTAGAGTATTATCATGGAATATCAGACAAGGTGGAGGCAGCAGAGTACTTAAAATTTGCAATCTCCTCACAGAATTTGCTGCAGAAGTCGTAGTCTTGTCTGAGTTCAGGAATAATGATTCTGGTCAGCATATTAGAGCACATCTGCTCAGAGCAGGTTATCGCTACCAACATGTTACTGCGGCAAAAGCTGCTGACAACAGTGCAGCAATATTTTCTAAGTTGCCTGGAGATGCTATTCTTTACCCTAATTCTGATGCATCATATCCTCATAATATTCTGTCGATAGAATACGAAGCTTTCAGGATCTTTGGAATGTATCTTCCTCATAAGAAGAAGCACGAGTTATTTGATTTTCTCATAACTCAAGCCGAAGAAACCAAACCAGCTATTATGGTAGGGGATTTCAATTCTGGAAAAAACTATATAGATCAAAAGGGCAATTCCTTCTGGTACGAAGACAAACTTGTGGCCTTAGAAAAGAAAGGGTATCAAGACGCCTTTAGATTGATTCATGGCTCGAAGAAAGAGTTTTCCTGGTACAGTCATCAAGGGAATGGCTATCGCTACGATCACAGTTATATTCATGAAAGTTTGGCAGCGATAACAAAGGAATGCTATTATCTCCATAAATGGCGAGAAGATAATATTTCAGACCATAGTCCAATGGTGCTTAGTCTTGGATAGAAATATTCTACGATAGAATTATCATGTTTCTCTTCAAATCCAAATTTAATTGTACAATTCGGATTGAAATTTCAAGAATTGTCTTCCAAATTACTCACTAGCTGCCTAGATTTTATGGAATTCGTTAATAATTCAGGATATTAGGGTATCTATCACTTACAATTAATTACTATGCGTAAAATTTTACTTCTTTCATTATTTATACTGACTACTTTTCTGCTTTCAGCGCAGTCTGTAAGTAAGTCTACTTCTAATTTCTTAGACCAATATAGAGTCTACAAAAATGAAGTTCCTAATCTAGCAGTGACTGATTTTTTCAGCACCAATGCTATAGAAATGGGCCTTAGCACAGATGATGAGATGGTCATCATGAAATCCGAGGAGGGCAAGAACGGATATGAACACTTTAGATACAAGCACTTGTACAAAGGTATTCCCGTATATGGTAGCGAATATTTGATTCATACCAAAGATGGATATGTCAAGTCAGCTAATGGAAGCTACTTGCCGAAAATTAATATTGATACTAATCCAGCTATTTCTGCTGAGGAAGCCCTGACTATTGCCATGAATGAAATGGAAGCAGAGGTGTATGCATGGGAAGACGAAACAAAAAACAGAGGTGATCGCCCTACACCAGAGCTGGTTGTTATAGACAGATCAGTGCCAAAGATTACCGGTGCTTACAGGTTAGCTTACCAAGTGGAGGTCAGAAGCACGAAACCATATAAAGCAATGACCTACTTTGTAGATGCTAATAGTAGCGACATAATCTATGAGGTAACTGAACATCATAGTCATGCTGTGCCAGGAAGCGGAAAAACCAAGTACTTAGGAGAGCAGTCCTTTATAGTAGACTCTCTTGCACCAGACGAGTATGTACTGAGAGATATTACTAGGTCTACTACTGGAATTGTAGTTTATAATGAACAGCCAGGAGAAGTCTTTACTAGCACGACCCCTTTCTTTGATTTAGAGAATGAAAATTTAGACGAAGTAGCTGTAGATGCACATTATCTGACTTCAGAGTATTATGACATTCTTAGAGATGAGTTCGACTGGTTAGGCTTAGATAACAATGATAGAGCTATGGAGGTTATTATCCATGAAGGTGGAGGAGCAGATTTGATCAATGCCTTTTGGGATGGCGATTTTGCACATTTCGGTGATGGGGACTGTAATCACGGACCACTTGTAACTGCAGAAGTTGTCACGCATGAATTTATGCATGGTATTATAGACTTTACATCTAGACTGATATATTCTGATGAGTCAGGAGCCATAAACGAAAGCCTTTGTGATGTGATGGGCCAATACATAGAATATGTACTCGATGAAGATAATTTCTCTTGGGATCTAGGGAGTTCTTTCCACCTTACAGATGGTCTAGACCCTTTCAGAGTTATGAATGACCCGCACGAGGCTGGAGATCCTGAGTTTTATCAAGGAGATTTGTGGATAGATGGAGCTGGTGTACATACCAATAGTTCTGTAGGTAACTTAATGTATGTTATCTTATCTGATGGCCGTACAGGTGAGAACCAGTTAGGTGAGCCATTCTCTGTAGACCCTATAGGTATAGAAGATGCTGCCAAGTTTTTATTTTATGTAAATAGAATGTATCTAAATCCATCTTCAGGATATAGAGAATTCTCTGAGGTTTCTTTAGTAGCTGCTGAAGAGTTTTTCGGAGGAGACCAAGATATAATAGATAACCTTACAGAGGCATGGAAAGCTGTGGGTCTACTTAGAGATCCAATTGGTGGTGGTAACGATGACGTATTTGACCTTACTATTGCAAGTGAAACAGAGACAGTAACTTGTGACTGGGAAGAATTTGCAACTGTTGTACTTAATATTTCTAATGTAGGAGACCTCCCTTACCTAGCAGTCAACGAAGGATCAGTTGTTATCAGAAATAACCAAACTGGCCTGGTAGAAGACTATCTACTTACTGAAGATATTTTACCTGGGGAATCCTACGAATTGATTGTAGATGACCTCATCGTGAGAAATAGTAATTTCGACATATATGTGTATCAGCTTTTTGTAGATGATGAGAGTAATGGAAATGAAGACACAGATATATTTAGAACTACTGAGTTTGGAGAAAATAACGTGTCCTTTTTTACAGCACCCACAGCTGGCGAATGTTTCGCTACAGAAAGAGAGTTAGACATGGCTATAATCAATGAGAGTTGTACAATGTTGCCAGCAGGAACACAGATGATCCTTAGGATAATCAATGAATCAGATGGTAGCACTGCATATAATGAAATTCTATCTACACCTAATGATCTGGGTAGAAATGGAAGTTGGACTTTTACAAGATCTTTTGAAGTTCTTGAATCTTCGGATTTTGAAGCTATTTTGACTTTTATCGGTGATCAGGATCCTGATGATAATACCGACTTCTTCAGAGTTTCCGTTAGGGAAACTATAGATGATGAATACTTCAATGGTTTTGATTCTCAAGCTAATCTTTCTGATAAAATAGAGGTCAGTGCTATAGGATTTGGAGATAACTTATACAGGCATTTAGGAGACACAAGATTTATGGCTACTGGTTTCTTTGATGAAGCAGGCGGTCCATTGTGCTTTCAGCCAGAAGATAACTGGAATTTTGATGCGGGGAATATTTTCGGAGCTGTAAGTGCTGAGATAAGTACTTGTTTAGATTTAGAAGATATGCCGGGTCCAAAGGTTGTTTTTGATTTGATTCAGTATAGAAATGACTTCAGTGATTTTGCTGCTGAAGAGTCCAGTTCTATGCGAGTAGTATGGGAAAACCAAGGTGTAGAGGTTGAGCAAGTTATCCAAGGACAAGAAGAAGGTGAATCTGAAAACTATACGATTCCACTTCCTGCCAATTATAAAGGACCATTATCGCTTCAGTTCCTTACGCATACTGGAACGGATGAGAATGCCGCTAACTTCTTAACTCTTGATGTTTTGCTGATGAATAATCTAGTCATATTTAATGATGGAGTTAATACTCTGGACGAAGATGACCTGAAGCAATTAAATGTATATCCAAATCCTACTTCTGATGAATTGTTCTTAGAGTCAAGTGAGGTGATAGATTCATATACCATATTTGACCTTAATGGAAAACTGTTATTAAATAAGACCAATCAGAATGAAAGACTCATTACTATTGACTTAGAAGGATTTGAATCTGGATTCTATAATTTGGTCGTCCAAGATCAGTTAGGAAGTCAAGTGTATAGAAAATTCGTTAAAATAGATTAAATCGATAATCTAGTAAAAAGAAAAAGCCGAGCAATTAAAAAATGCTCGGCTTTTTTTCTTTGTAAAAAGTCTTATTCTAAGATGCCTTTAGCATAATACTTAGACTGATCTGATCATCAATAGCTTTGTCTTTCAAATTGTCAAAGAAACTTGCTGAGCCATACTTTAGTCCCCAATCAGTTCTATTGATCTGGAAATCTGGACTTGTAACTTTGGTTGAGCTGCCTGATACCATGATGTCCGCAGGGATGGTTATAGACTTTGAAACACCTAGCATCGTAAGATTTCCAGTTACTTGATTGCCACTTACACTTGTAATTTCAAAAGTGGAGGTAGGAAATTCTCCAACATTGAAAAAATCAGGAGACTTTAAATGTCCCTCTAGTTTCTCTTTCCCTTGGCCAGCAGCAAGATCTAGACAGGTAATAGAATTCATATCTATAGTGAACTTGCCTCCAGTCAATTTGCCACCAGAAGTATTTACAGTTCCTTCAGAAATAGTGATGAATCCATTATGAGCGCCAGCTAGTTTTTTGCCTGTCCAATTTACTTTTGAACCTGCTGTTATGTTCAGCGTTTGAGTAGTGGCCTCAGGTTTAGCCATAGCCTCTTTAGCTTTAGCTGCAGTTGCATCTACACTTTTATCTGAATTTTGGCATGAAGCAAATAAGCCTACAGCCAGTAATGCGAAAATTAAGTTTTTCATTTGTTTGTATTTGAAATTCTAAAAATTACTTAAGTACCAAGTTTACTGTGAGCTGGAAAGTATTATCTATGGCCTTGTCACCAAGATTATCAAAGAATGATCCTGAGCCATACTTGATACCATAGATGGTTCTGTCCACATCTATGACTGCTGTCGCAGATCCTACTTTTACTTCAGCTTCGAACTCTATCGGATTGGTTTCTCCTTTGATAGTCAGATTGCCTATAAGCTTATATTTACTTCCTCCCATGTTCTGCGCTTCTGTCATGATAAACTCTGCTGTGGGGAAATCTTCTACCTGGAAAAAATCAGCTGACTTTAGATGACCTTCTAATTTTTCTTTTCCTCTTCCTGCCTGTAGATCAGTACAAGCTAGTGAAGTCATATCTATTATAAAATGTCCACCTACTAACTGGTGATTTTCGAATTTTAGGCCTCCTGACTTTAGATTTAGAGTACCAGAGTGCTTACCCACTACTTTCTCACCTACCCATGTGATCGTGCTGGCCTTTACATCTACTTCCCCGCCATGAGGTGGGTTTGTGTCATTTGCAGTTGCAGCTGTTAAGCCGAACATTACCAAACCAGTAACTAATAATAGTATTCTTTTCATTGCTTTAAAATTATGTTTATTATATAGATTAATTTATTCTGATTTTGTCCAGTAGTGCATTTAGCTTTACTATTTCTTGCTCAGAGAGATTTCTCAGAGTAGAATCTACTACGGACTCTTCTTTTTCGATACTAGCCAATAAATCAAGACCTAATTTAGAAATTTTCACATCCACTAGTCTTTTGTCTTTGACATTGGTCTTTTTGGAGATAAGTTTGTTTTTCTCCATTCTATCTACGATCCTAGATACATCTGACAATTTATCTAGCAACCTTTCTCTTATGTAGGATGTCGTCACTGGCTTATCTGCTCCTTTCAGTATGCGGAGTATGTTATATTGTTTTGCGGTGACGTCAAAGAGGGAAAAATGATCTTTCATTTGTGTTCGAAGCCAGCTATTGGTGTAGAGCAGATTTACTAGGCCTTTCTCGTAGGGACACTTAAATGGGACCTTCTGCTTGATGGCTTCTTCGAGTTTCATAGTGCAAATAACAACTGTTCATGATTAATGTTCAAACATTGAACTAGAGTTTTATGAATAATTAACTTTTGATTAATTTGTCCTCAAGCAAAGTAACTCATGTATTATGGTAGATAAAATGATAAAGAATCTAGAAGAAAAGACCGGCAAGAGTTTGGACTACTGGATAAAAACTGTTAAAAACTGTGGTGAGGAAAAACATATGGCCAAGATCAAGTTCCTCAAAGAAAAGCATGGCCTTACACATGGCTACGCCAATCTCATAGTCCATTCCTCAAAAGAGGGTGGTATCCCAGACTCTAAAGATGATCTGTCTGAGTTGGTAGCCAAGCAGTATGAAAAGAAACAAAACCTAAAACCTATCTATGATGAGCTCATCAAAAAAATATCCTCTTTAGGCTCTGATGTAGAAATAGCACCAAAGAAAGCCTATGTATCCTTGCGAAGAAAGAAGCAGTTTGGACTCATACAACCTTCTACTAAGACACGAGTAGATGTAGGCATCAATCTTAAAGGCACAGACCCTACAGAAAGATTAGAAGCCTCAGGGAGTTTCAATAGTATGGTCAGTCACCGCGTCAGAATCACAGAAAAGAGCCAGATAGATAAAGAAATGTTAGGATGGCTCAAAGCAGCTTATACTGTAGCAGGGTAGTGTTATTAACATCTGTATTAATTATGAACTCTAGTCTTTGATTACCTTTGGCATTTTTTCTATTTAATAAAACTTAACAACTATGTCAGCAATAGATAAAATAGATCCTGCACTCATTAATATGGCAATGGAATCGGCATCTTATGACAAGGATATCGATGTGATTCTTCATACTAGAAAGGGTGATATCAATCTTACACTTTACGCAACTAAAACCCCTAAGACAGTCACAAGCTTTATCGAACTGGCAAAAGCTGGATATTACGATGGTCTAGTCTTTCATAGAGTTATCCCAGACTTTATGATACAAGGCGGTTGTCCATATGGACGAGGTAACGGAGGTCCCGGATACAAGTTCGCTGACGAGATACATCCTGATCTGAAGCATGATAGCCCAGGAATCCTTTCTATGGCTAATGCAGGTCCTGGTACAAACGGGAGCCAGTTTTTTATTACTCATGTAGTAACAGATCATCTGGATGGACATCATACTGTATTTGGTAAAGTAAAATCTGAAGCTGACCAAGCTGTAGTCAATGATATAAGAATGGGTGATGATATAATCTCTATAGAAATCATAGCTTAGAACACTTTGGCGACGATAAAAAATATTGTTTTTGACCTAGGAGGTGTTCTGATAGATTGGGACCCCAGATATGTATATAGAACTATTTTCGATACTGAAGAGGAAGTAGAAAGTTTCCTAGCCAAGGTCTGTGTCTACGAATGGAATATCCAACAAGATGCTGGAAGATCCTTACAAGAAGCGACAGAGGTTTTAATTCGTAAGCACCCTGAGTGGGCTACTGAGATACAGGCTTACTATGGACGCTGGGAAGAAATGTTAGGCGGAGTAATAGAAGGCACTTTAGAAATCCTAGAAAGTTTCATGTCCAATTCCAACTATACAGTTTTTGCGCTAACTAACTGGTCTGCAGAAACTTTTCCTGTGGCGCAGGCACGCTACGAATTCCTTCAGTGGTTTGAAGGAATCGTTGTCTCAGGTGTGGAAAAATGTATAAAACCTGATCCCAAAATTTATCAGATTTTGTTCGAAAGGTATAAGTTGCAGCCTGAAGAAAGTATTTTTATAGATGACAACTTAGACAATGTGATGGCAGCTCACAAATTAGGTATGGCTGCTATTCATTTTCAGAATCCAACTCAACTTAAGGCCGAGCTAGAACAGCTAAATCTATTGTCATAATAAGCAAAAAAAGAGGTCTTCAGCATCTTGTGCTGAAGACCTCTTATATATTCTTACTGGGAGATCATCAGACCCATGCATCTAGGATGCCGCCCATTATGCTCATAGCTAGTAGCCAGAATACAACATTAAGTAAGATATTCTTGGCCTTCATTTTATGAAAAAGACTCAGAGAGATTATAACTGGTACGACACTGAGCAAACCCATAACAGCTCCATGTAGAGCGCCGTGCTTGAAGGTGTGGAAACTGCCTGCGATAATATCACCTGCAGAATTTACAGCAGGATGCGTCATCTCTATATTTGTTTTTATATAAAAGGATAGGATGAAAGCAACAAATAAAGCTAAGCCATAAGTGATAGCCATATTATCT
>CAYNJK010000057.1:2599-12152 GCA_964397575.1 uncultured Saprospiraceae bacterium | reverse complement strand
TCCTTGAGTAATTGAGACTTTTGATTCATGTGGATAAAGATAGAGTTTATAGAGCTTCGATAAGCTGATGAATGTTGTCCTTGGCCTGTAGGGGCGAAAGAATAGGACAATTGGCTCAGTAAGCTACTCCAACTATGGATTTATCAAAATGAAATGTTTAAACTTGTAGTCTTAATAAATGCAAATGAGACAGTTAGCCATATTTTCACTACTCTTTATCATGGGTGCCAGTTTTTGTACATCTTGTAAAGAAGCTAATTCTACGGCATTATCTACTGAAATCGCGGAAGCAACGACAGTAACTAAGGTAAAGCCTCAGACGACAGGAGTGCAACCTAAGCAGGTAAGTCAAGTCAATAAGCCAGCAACAGCGAGCGAGCCAGTTGCCAGTTTTCCCTTTGATATAGAGCTGAAAGATATAGAAGGAAACATCCACAAGTCAGAAGAGGTATTCAAAGCAAACGGTAAGCCTACAGTCCTGCTATTTTGGCTCACGACTTGTGCCCCTTGTCACATGAAGCTTAATGCCATCAAGCCACTTTACCCACAGTGGAAAGAAGAAGCTGATTTCAATGTATTTGCCATATCAGGAGATTTCCCTAAGAATTACGAAAAATTTGTAAAGCAGACCAAGACAAAAAACTGGGAATGGGCCACTTATAATGATGTTAATCGTGGATTTAGAGATGTACTCCCAGGTAAGCTCAATGGTTACCCTCAGACTTTCATTTTTGATAAGGATGGCAAGTTGGTTTATCAGGATAGAAAGTATCGTCCAGGTGATGAGCACAAACTGTTTACTAAGATCAAGGAAATCTGCCAAAGCTAAATACTAGCTTCTCGCGACCTTGTTATTCATTACTAGTCATTCCAAAATTCATATACTCAAACTTGTTATTTTTGGGTAATGGTTTTTACGAGATTTGTTTTCCTGGCTCTGGCTTCGTTGTTATTATTAACAGACAACTCACAAGCACAAGAACGAGACTTCAGTGGTGGTGAAGTCGCTTTTGATCAAGATCATTATGCAGATTTTCTGAGTTCTAGTCTAAAGACTACCAGAAATTATTCTATAGGCATAAGAGTCACCTTGTTTGGTTATGAAATGGACAATGACAAACTAGGCTTGCCTTATGTCAGAAGGCAGATAGATGAGTACCTTATCAAACCTTATTTGAAGAGTATTGGATTTAGACAAGAAAAAGAACTACACGACCTTACTTTTATAGCCAATGGATTTATGCCATTGCATATTTCAGATGAGACAGAAATTTTTCAGCTCAGACATGGCAATGAATACCTGCTATCTGCTGATAGACCTTTTTCTTCATTTACAGGATTCCGATCCACTAAGAGATGGGAAGGGAATAAAATCTTCGCGACTTCGGCACGGAAAATGGATTTTGCGGTGATCTCTACTTTTAGTTTTGGTTTTGCCGGTTTTGGACTGGCAGAGTCTATGCAAGAATTTTTTCATAGTAACGACTCATTTGGTACCTCTAGACCAGTACCTAATTTATGGCAAAGAGATTCTAGTAAAGACTATCCGACTGGACAAGTGTTCAGAGCAGGCTTCCCATTGTTTATGTATACCATATCTGCAGAAGCGGTGGTCTGGAAACCTATCAAGACTTTCCAGATTCAACTCAGACCAGATTTCAATATCGGTTATTATACCAATTTCGGTTTTGGGTTTGATTTTGGGAAAGTGATGAAGGGAGAGAAATTCATCGACAATCTAGGCTATACAGATACCAATAACGCCAGTATTCTTTCTGTAGCCAATGATTACTTTGCCTACTCGCTGGTGGCAGGAGGGACAGCCAGATTTGTTTTATACAATGCCCACCTCAATGGACTTTATGGTCTGAGTAGCGGTCACTATATCGATTTCGAAAACACAAGACATGTGGTACTTGAAGGTTATCTAGGTGCAAAAGTCCAAATCTTGAATCTGGTAGAATTCATGGCTTCAGTCACTGCACGAACGCCTGAGATAAAATCTACCAATGAGCAGGAACTCCATTTTTGGGCGACACTTTCTGCTAAGTTTATTTTGAATTCTTACAACTAGCAGTATGAACAAAAATTACATTCTATTCTTTCTCTATCTAACTCTGTTTCTCTCATGTAAAACGACAACGAAGACCACTGAGAGTAAGATTATGGCGCCGGCAGCTTTGTATGAAAGAACCCAGGAAGTTACAATCAATACAATAGACAGTATCCAAATAAGCGGGACCTTAGAATATGTTTCCAACAAAAAATTAGCAATAATGCTGGCAGGTTCTGGCCCTACCGATCGGGATTGTAACAGTGCGATAGGATTGGCGAGTAATACCTTCAAGTATATAGCAGATGAACTGGCTGCTGCAGGTATCTCCAGTTACCGTTATGATAAGCGCGGCATAGCGGCCAGTACGAAGGTGCCTGAAAGTCGGATGACTTTGTATGACAGGATTGTAGATATAAAAGCCATCGTGGATCGATTTCAGAATGACTTCGAGGAGATAACCTTGATAGGTCACAGCGAAGGTGTAATAGTAGGTACTGTCGCTGCCACGGAGCACCCATCCGTTGATGCTTTTGTCGGTATAGCAGGACCGAGTAATACTATGAAAGAAATTCTGATGGAACAGATGGCTAAGTATCCTAAGCTTACGCCACTGCTGGAAATGCACTTCGAAGAGCTAGAAAACGACTTACCTTATTCAGAAGTTAATCCACTGATTAAATCTCTGTTCAATGAAAGTCTGAGACCTTATATGCAATCTGCTATTGCTATGGACCCTTCTGAAAACATTGCCAAATTGTCCAAGCCTACCTTGATAATAGGTGGGACTTGTGATGTGCAGGTAGCACCTGAGCATGCTAAGACCTTACATAAAAATTGTCCGGGTTCCGAGTTGCTTATTGTGGAAGGGATGGGACATGTTCTGAAGGAATTAGAAGCCGACTGTAGTAATGCACAGAAAGCGTATCAAGATGATAGCTTGCCGTTGAATAAGGAGTTTGTGGAAGGGCTGATGGGTTTTATGTCTAGGTAGTCCAGGGTTAATTATCAGCATTCATCTGCTGCACAAGGAATACGCGATTTCATACAAGCTCATCCATTTAGATAACAGTTTCGATAAAAATATACGTAACTGCCAAGTTTTTGTGTTGTTCAGGCGCTATACTCTTTCCCCTCTATAGCCAGAGACCACCAGTCCTTTAATTGCTCTATCTTCTCAGCTTCTGATTTATCACTTGTCAGTAAAGATGTAAGAGTCCATGTTTGATTCTGAGATCTCAGATAGTTGTTGAAGTGACTAAGATTCCTTGTTCCTAAATCGGCTTCTTTTTCAAGTGGTGCAGCATCATGTCCGTATTTTAGATACTGGTAAGCAAATACGATCAGGTAGATTAAGAATGAACGGAATCGCAAGGTATGATTTAAGTGGCCAACTTCGTGAGCGGACATCCTTAACCAGGTCCTTACTTTATTGGCGTAGGCAGCGGCGCCGTATCTGCTTCGGTCATCAGAAAAGAAATTTTCCGTGTAAGTAATGCTGTGCCACTTATGATTGCCGAGGGTGATTGCACCTCCACCTTTATGTGCAGGATAGAAAGGCAGATATCTGATAGGAGATCTAGAGTAGATTCTGGTATTGGCAATGGTTACTTCTGGCACTTCAGTAAGTAAGGACATAAGACAGATCATCACTTTATTGTAGCGGAAGATCTGAGAATTCTTAGGATCTGGCTCAAGTAGATATTTATGTAGTAGGGTATCTTTATTCACAGCAATTCTATTCGGTTATAAAAAGCTGACTCATTATCTGATCTGCTATGAGTTTGCCTTTTTTGCTTAGAACGATGCTTTCATCTTTTTTTGTGATGTGACCTTCTGCTAGGAGTCGGTCTAACTCTACTCCGTTTTTGCTTTTCCAGTTTGGAAATAGTAGATCGAACTGAGAAAGATCGCAGCCCCACATTGTTCTTAGTCCAGTCATGACATATTCATTGTATCTGTCAGCCTTACTCAGTTTTTCTTTGGTATAGGGAAGTGCACCTTCAGTAAGTGCAGTGATATATTTTTTGTTGTTGGCTATGTTCCACTGTCTGTCTATCCCATTATAGGAATGCGCGGCTGGACCCAGTCCGAGATAAGGGACTTGCCTCCAGTAATTGGTGTTGTGTCTGGAATATCGGTTGTCTTTGGCATAGTTAGAAATTTCGTAGTGCTCATATTTATTATTGGTCAATAGTTGTTGGGTTATTTCGAACTGTTCGGCACCCAGGTTGTTGTCTAGACTATTCATCTTGCCAGTATGGATATAGTGGGCCAATGCGGTGCCCTCTTCTACTGTGAGTCCATAGCAGGAGAGGTGAGGCAATTCTAGTGCTATGGCTTTTTTAAGATTGTCTTCCCACATAGCCATGGTCGTTGTCTGACTTCCAAAGATCAGATCTATAGACAAATCTGTGATGCCGACGGACTGTGCATCTTGTATGCAGCCGAGGGCTTCATCTGCGTTGTGTGACCTATTCATCCATTTGAGGTCGATGTCATGGAAAGATTGGACACCGATACTTAGACGATTGATACCTATAGAGGCAAGTTCTTTGAGCTTATCTTTAGTTAGGTCATCAGGATTAGCTTCTAGGGTCAGCTCGAGCTGGCTGGCTAATGGATACACTTTATAGATGGTCTCTATAAGTTGTGCTATATCAGCCGTAGAAAGAATAGATGGTGTGCCACCACCAAAGTAGAGAGTCTCTACTGTAGCTCCTTGCAGATAGTTGCTTTGTAGCTCTATTTCCTTTAGTATCGCAGCTATAAGTGGCTCCATAAGTCCTAAAGACGTCGAAAAATGGAAATTGCAGTAGTGGCATGCCTGCTTACAAAAAGGAATATGTACATAAATACCTGCCATCTACGTTTATCTTTGGAAATACAAATTTATTCTATTGTTTGGTTATAAGGCTATAGTCTTTTCATTGGTCCTGCTAGTTGTCGGTACAGACTGTCTGGCACAAGTGGAGCAGATACAGCTCATCCAGACTTGTGGCACTGCTGCCGCATTTGAGGAGGCTTTGATTACTAATACAGATAATCGGCCGACACTGGATCTAGTCAATGAGAAGATTAATCAGTTGTTAGCCGAAGACCGACTAGAAGCAGGCATAGATTCTATCGTGTATGACAGTCAGACCAGCTGCGATAAGGTCTACTTACACGTCGGACCTAGATATACTTTTGATCAGATAAGTCTAGATTCTATCAGTAATGATCTCTTGGATAGGATAGACATCCATCAGCCTAGAACAACAACAGAATACTTAGACAGCAGAGCCAAACTTGCTGATTACTATGCCACCAAAGGCTATCCCTTTGCTAGGGTCAAACTAGAAGAGTTACAGATGGATAACGGTGTCATCAGTGGAACTCTGAAAGTAGATGAAGGCAATCTGGTCATCCAAGACAGTATTATAATCAATGGTAAGGTGCAAATCCGTCAGGGTTATCTCAGAAATTATCTTGATTTCCACAAAGGGGAACCCTATGATCATTCTAAGGTGAAAGAAATCAAAGAGAAACTAGATAAGCTACGTTTTCTAAAAACTACCGAAGATCCTAACCTGAGTTTCATCTACGACTATGCTTCTCTAAATCTCTTTGTAGAGCCTAGAAATACAAGCAGATTTGATTTGCTATTCGGCATTATTCCTACCAATAATATTCAGGGCAGACAACTTTTTCTATCCCTAGATTTTACGACCGAACTTCTAAATAAGTTGGGTTATGGTGAATATATATTCCTAAATTTTGAACGGCTGAGACCGGAACAACAAAAGCTGGACGTACGGTTTAATTATCCATACTTACTGGATTCCCCGTTTGCGATAGATCTCAGTTTCGAAATTTTCAGAAATGCACTAGACTATCAGACGACGAAGTCAGACCTAGGTGTACAATATCTAATAAACAGTTCTGACTATATAAAGGTCGCATGGAATTTTGAGTCATCTAAAATTGTGGAGGTGGACTCTCTTGCGATAGTCAATGCCAGGGCATTGCCTCAGGATCTTAGCGTGACTCAGTCTGGGCTTTCGGTACAAGCAGTTATTTCTAAGCTGGATTATCGATACAATCCTCGGAGGGGATACTCTATAGAAGTGGGCGCTGTAGGAGGACAGCGTAGAATCTTAATAGATCCAGGCATCCTTGCACTTAGCAACAATGAAGTAGATTTTCAGAGTCTGTATGATTCGTTGGATTTGGTGTCTCCTAGATTTGAGTTGACGACCTCACTGTCATATTTTCTTCCTATAGCCAGAAGAGGAACCGTAGGATTTCTTGCAAATGGCGGATGGCGCTATACCCCTGGGGAACTACTCAGGAATGAAAAGTTTCAGATAGGAGGTAATCAGTTGCTCAGAGGCTTTGATGAGGCTTCTTTATTTACTTCTTATTATGGCGTTGCTAGTCTGGAGTATCGCTTATTGTTGTCTGAGAATTCCTATTTCAGTGCGCCCTTTGTAGATATAGGCTATATAGAACTGAATGGCGATGACCAGTTGGCGATAGGAATAGGTGCAGGCCTGGTCGCAGAAACCAAGGTGGGCTTATTTAATTTTTCTGTAGCAGTAGGCCAGAATCAGGCTCAGTCTTTTGACTTCAGCAGGCCTAAGGCGCACTTTGGGTTTGTGTCTCTTTTTTAGACCTCTTAGTAAGTTCTTTTCAACAAACGGTTGTGTAAGGCTTTCAACTTTTCTGGCGCATAGCCCAGATTGAAAAGTGAAAGCAGAATGAGGTTGGTCAGATTGACCCGTAGATAGGAATTGTGTTGGTATTTCCGAGCTGATACGATGAGGTCGTTATTTACAATCTTAAAAGAGACGGAATTTTTCTTCATTTTTCTAAAGAAGTGGAAATCCTCCATGATGATATGGCTTTCATCAAACCCTCCCAACTTGTCGAATGCTGCTTTTTTTATGAACAGACATTGGTCTCCGCCACCAGTAAAGAGACTCTTTCTTTTTGTAAAGGAAGCATTTACTCTAAGTAGGAAACTACTTTCGTCAAAAGAATAAGAAAAAAAACCTGCGTCTTTCTCAGCTAAAGTGTTCATTATATCATCGAAAAAACCCGTCGGAGGAGTGACGTCAGCATGCAGAAAAACTAAGATGTCTCCTTTTGCTGCGTTTGCGCCTTCATTCATTTGTATGGCACGGCCTTTCTTTTTTCCAGAGATGATAGCAGCTAAGTCTGAGTCTTTCAGACAAATAGAATAATCATTGGTACATATACCTGTAGATACCAATATCTCTACGTTGTGCCCTTTAGACAATTGTTCCAGCCGAGGTAACAAGTTGCAGAGATTCTCAGCTTCGTTGTAAGCAGGTATAATAACACTTATCAAGGTGTCTGGATATTTTTAATTATTAAGATGTTATTAATTTATTTTGAAGGTCGAAAATAACTTAAACTTATTTTTGACAAAACCATTGTAGTAATAACTACCTAAGAATCTATAAAATTGAGTGCTCATGATGAGATTATTTTTTCTAGCAATGTTTCCTTTAGTCTGTTCTAGCGGCTGTGCTCAGAAGCAAGCCAAGTTGGTAGATAACACCGCTGGTTCTTCCCATTTCAATACACTTTCCGAGCAATTCTTGGCTAAAATAAAGAATGGTGAGGATACAAAAAGTATTCAAGAAGAGTTGGCCAATACTACCATAGAAAAACTGAATGAAAGTCTTAGAACCGACGAACAAAAGTTTGCCTTCTGGGTCAATATCTACAATGCTTATATACAAGTTATACTCGCTGAACATCCAGAGTACTATGATGATAGAAGAGATTTCTTCTCTAAAGATCAAATTAATATCGCCGGAGAGGTAGTCGCTTTCTCTACCATAGAGCATGGTATAATAAGACGGTCTCAGTGGGAGCTGGGCTTGGGCTATTTCAGAAAATGGTTTACAAGCAAATTTGAAAGACAACTAAGAGTAGAGAAGCGAGATTATCGTGTACATTTTGTTTTGAATTGCGGTGCTAAAGATTGTCCTCCAGTAGGTGTCTTGACTCCTATGAGAATCAATGAGCAATTCGAAAAGAGCAGCAGAGCTTTTCTCACCAAAACATCCAACTATGATACGTCTAGTAATTCGGTATCAGTGACACCATTGTTTAGTTGGTTTAGAGGAGACTTTGGTGGTAAGAAAGGGGTGAAGAATATCCTTGCCAAACACAACATTATTCCTAACTCAAAAGGCGTAGCTGTTTCCTATACAGCTTATGACTGGACTTTAGATCTGGATAATTTTATAGATCTCTAGCTAGAAAGATTCTCCCACCGTAAAGTAGAAATTTCCTCCTTCAGCAGAAATGGCATAATCTGCACGTAATCTTATGCCGTCCTTCTTATTGATCACATAGCGCAGACCTACACCTGCTGCGCTTCGAAATTGTGTAGCAAACAATTCTGCAAAATCTGGTGCAACGGTGCCAGACGCTGCAAAGGCCACTCCTCCAAATCTGCCTTTGATCGGAAATCGATATTCTGCGGCAAAACTGAGTTCAGAGTTGTCCTGATATCTTCTGTCGTCAAAACCTCGTGTCCGTTTATTGTTGCCTAGATAATTAAGACTTAGAAACGGTGTGCCTTCACTGGAGTGGGATAGGAAAAGATTGGTAGCAAGGCTATGGGCGCCTTTAATTTTTTTGTAATACCTGGCATCTATATTTATTCTGGTATAATCAAAGGATGAGCCGAAGACACCAGCACCACCAAAAAAACTGCTCTGTATAAAGAAACCACTCGTAGACTGGAAGATGTCATCTCTAGAATCATATACTATTAGAAAACCCAAATTAGAAATAGTCCCACCGCCAGCTTTGCCTAGAACATCAGAATTGTCTAGTATACCATCGTCAGGAAAACTCAACTTCGAAAATATATCTAGCTCATAGCCAGCACCAATAGATATCTTAGGATATACCTCACGAAGCAAAGAAGCTCTGAGCCTTGGGAAAGTCACATCATAAGTCTCAAAATTTCCTTCTTGCGAATTTATACCGACGCCAAAGAAGTTGTAGAAAAACTTGTAGTAACCGAGCTCTCCAAAAAGCCGCCATTTTTCGTTATCCCAATACAGCTCGTAAGGCGCAAAAATGAGTAACTGCTTCCGCGTTGTAAAACTAAATGCCAACTGTGCTGAAGATGGTCTACTATTAAGTGGTTCGTCTCTGAATCTAAAGGTAGCGACACCTAGTGCACCATAGCCCAGTCCTGTTTCTGGCAAAAAGAATAAAACAGGGAAGCCTGATAGTTTGAAATTTTTGATGCTGTCCTGTTCTTGTTGTTCGATTTTCTGCGCAGCTATGGGCTCTAGGACTGTAATTAGAAAAAACACTAAGAAGAAAACATATGTAGGATACTTCAAGGCAAACAGATTTCTATGGCAAGGTTACAAGAATAATCATCAGACTCTCTATTACCTTCTTAGAAACTGCATATTATGTATTATGTTTTTCCAATTGAGGAAAATATGCTTATATGTA
>CAYNJK010000057.1:0-2499 GCA_964397575.1 uncultured Saprospiraceae bacterium | reverse complement strand
TACTACTAGGCGTTATGCTCAGGGCCAATTGCATTTGCAATTTGATTTTGATGTAAAAGGAATACTAATAATATTCTTGTTTTGCTATATTGGATAAATAGGATTCTGAAATTTCATGAAGGCAGTTTCGATTTTCAGTTGTACTTCATGTAGTTGTAAAGGTGCATCAGGTCTATATGGCTTCAAAAATAGCACCGATAAAATCTCCAATACCATCTAAAATCCCATCAAATACATCTCCAAAATCCAACCAAGATGCATCTATATCTAAATCAGCAATGGAAGTCCAATCTTCGGAAGGCGATTGGCACATTCCTGCCAGCAGATCTGTTCTCATTTCAGTGTAGTCACAAGTTTCCGCCTCCATTGTATGATAAGCATCGAAATCTTCATGTGAACTAAAAATGGCCATAGCCCAGCAAGCGAAGTCAACCTTATCGTGCCAGGAACTTTTTTTATAGGCACTTTTTACTTCTTCTGGACTGTAGAATTTTTTCTTTCCGTAGTCCTTTACAAGTAATCTTCCCATTTCAGAAACGAATTCTTTTTTGTTTTGAGGAGCTGGTGGACAGGTGTTCATATTGTTTGATTTTAAGTTAATTGTGAATTTTCGATAACTGCAGCTAGTTTATCAAATGTGAAAAAGGTAACGATAGTTTCCATTTCGGTTTGTTGTTTAAATAAATATACCAATGGCAGTAATTACCTGATGAAGATAGCTGAATAAGCCTGCTTATTGTCTTGCTTTGGCGAGAATTTTTGCATACTCGTATCCATTGGATGAGTAGATGCCGTAGCTTTTGTAACCTAGACTCTCAGACCCTGAGTCACCGTAAAAAAAATTGAAAATAAGCCCATAATCTTCTGACTCTTGATTTTCCTGATAGAAGGACTGGAGGTGACTGTGCTTATCCACAGACTTTTCATCAATAGTCATTTTAGCTTTGGTAGCTACAAATATTTCTTGTTCTAGGTGATCTTTTAGTGTTGTAGGTTGCGGATGTTTCGTCCTGTAGTTTGTTCTGTTTATATATTCTGCGGTTCTTGTTTTTATGAGTTCTGCTGTATAAGATTCACTGGTCCAGAAGTAGGGCACACAGAATTTTCGCTGTATAAAAGCGTTTAGTTTGAATTTGCTTTCGAAGTCGGTGACGTAGTGGTTTGTCCATCTGCCTTTTAGGTCGTCGGCCAGATTGAGTACTATGGTAAAGATGTCTTTTTCTGATGTGTTAGTTCTGGAATTAAATTCTGAAATGACTTGCTGCATGAGGCTTTCGGCATTTAGCTTTTGTAGCTCATCTATTTTTTTGAGTATGTGATCTTTCGCCATAGGATTGAAACCTGAAATGGGTAAAGTCATATCACCTTTGGTGTCACCTTGTAGCTTGGCTAGGTAGGCTTTAAATCTTGCCTCAGAAATAGGCTGACTGTAGAAGTCTTTCATCTCTGAGAGAATTGGTCTTAATTGGAATTTCATCTCAACTCAAAGCTAACAAATAAGCTCTTTTCAAAATTTAACTAGACATTATTTTGTAATAATATCTTTTGTTATCAGATTATCCATGATTTTAAATGTTCGGTCAAACATAAAAAAACGCAGCAAGAAAAATCTTGCTGCGAATAATTATTATTTAAGCTACAACTATGAAAACCATTTTACTCCTTGCCTTCTGCAAGCTTTTCTTTCATCTCGTTAAATTCTGCTTTGAATGCTGCGTTTTCTGCCTTGAGTTGTTCTATCTGCTCCTGTTGTTCTTGAATAGCTGAAGTAAGAATCGGTATCAGACGCGTCATTTCTACAGTTAGTATTTCCATCATCTCATCACCTTCTTTAAATTCTTCTGGCGCAGTAGTAGGCATTTTTTTTGCATGAACCATTTCTGGAATTACCCTTTGAAGATCTTGAGCAAGGAAGCCTCTTTGTTCTCCTTTTGGAAAATTTAAATGACTGAGTATTTCTGAATCGTACTCGTAGTTTTTGACTTCTAGCGCCATTACTTTATCCAAACTTCCTCTTTCTACATTTCGTATATTCTTCTTTAGTCTTTGGTCTGATGGCGAAAGTTGACTTCCTGTGTACCATATGTTTCCATCACAGAAGAGGCCCCAGCTGTCAGAAATAGTATTTTGGGAATCTGCATAAACGCCATACTCTATCGCCTGACTAGCTGTTGCTTCAGCTATAGAGTAGAGGCCATATACTTGTACAGCTTGAGTAGATTCAGATCTAGAAAGCATTCCAAACAAGGTTGCATTAGCGCCATTATTCACCATTCTTGTTCTGATACCAGCTTGACTTCCAGATACACTTGCGTCACTAAAGACTTCTAGACGTGAACTTGCCACTGCAGTATTATCTATTCCATATCTTAGGTCTTGATGCAGATCTATAATTGGATCCATTCCATTGCCATCAGCAGTAAAAGTCATAAAATCTCTTTCTAAGGTTGGACTCTTCCAGTCGAAATGTAGGGAAGCATTTTCGGTTCCTGTATTGCT
>CAYNJK010000056.1:0-12175 GCA_964397575.1 uncultured Saprospiraceae bacterium | reverse complement strand
GGTAAGGTAACTACAGTGGGTTTGTAAAATGGAAAGTCTCTCGAAGAATTAGATAAGCCGTTGTTACGGATTCCAGGCAATAGATTTATATCTACGGAATCAGTGCCCAAAACAGGAACACGAGCTGGCAGTTCAAAGATGCCAACATTGAATCCATCAGCAAATACCCAGACATCTCTTATGTCATGAGCGGGGTCTATCCCTACAGGAGGATTGAAAGTGGCTTCACTAATCTCTAAAAACATAGGTTCCTCATCAAAATTATCGATGATAGCGCAAGAAGCACAGAATATGGTTACAAACACAATAGTGAAACAATGCTTCATTTGTCCTAGTTTAAAGAGTTAATTGCTATAGTCTCTATCTCATGAGCCAATCTACTGGTATGCAGAACATTCTCAAAACTTGCTCTTGTCTGAATACCATTTTGGATACATGAGTAAAAGTCGTTCAATTCAGCTGCAATAGCATTTCCTTCAAGTACTCCTGAAGACTTAAACTGAATAAATTTATCTTGGTTATGAATACTGAATTGCATAGAGTCTTGTAACTGTTCATTAGATAATTTTATTATCTGACTTTCCTTTTTCTGCAAATCCATACTGAGATAGCAATTATCTTGGAATATTCGAAATTTCCGCATCACCTTCATACTCATTCGGCTGGCAGTAATGTTCGCTACAGAACCATCATCGAATTCGATTCGTGAATTACAAATATCTAAAGTATCCGTAAACACTTTGACTCCATTGGCCTTGACTTCCCTTATTTTAGACTTCTTCATAGTCAAAAGCAAATCCAAGTCATGTATCATCAAGTCATGGACAACACTGACATCTATCCCTCTATTATTAAACTGTGCTAAACGATGTACTTCAATAAATTTTGGGTCCCTTATTTCATTTTCCAAGAACTGAAAGGCTGGATTGTATCTTTCTACGAATCCCACCTGGGTAATCAATTCAGGAAATTTACTAGCTAATTGTACCAGCTTATTGGTTTCCTCTAAGGTAGATGCAAGTGGTTTCTCTACAAAACAATGCTTGCCTTGAGACAAGGCCTGCTCTGTCAAATTTTGGTGAGCTGAGGTAGCGGCGGCGATTATACAGGCATCTACTTCGGAGATTAATTTGCCTACTTCGTTATAACAAGCCGTGCCTTCATAAACACCAGAAAATTTTGGATCATAAATGCCTACCAATTCGAAATCAGTTTCCTTTAGACACTTAAAATGAATTTTTCCAAGATGTCCTAGACCTATTAAAGCTACCTTCATCAGTTATCGGTTGAAATAAAGGTAGAGAAAACTGAACAGTATCAAAGTAAACCCTACAATCACTAAGATTATGAGTTTGTCCAAATTAGTCGCAAAGCCCTGAAGTTCATCTACATGTAGAGGGTGAAATTTTTTAAAATAGTCCATTCTCCTCTTTCTGTCCAATAAAACCTTAGGATGTATATCGATGTTTTGTTTAGCAAGCGATTTGTATTGTCTTGTTATTTTGAGTCTAAAGTAAATGTTGATCAGCAATAAATATATAGCCAAGGGAATGATGAAGTAGGAAACAAGCAGTGACATAAATAGACTCTAGTGTTTTTTGGCTTTATTTATATAAAATTTTCGAGCATGATAGCCAGATTGACAAAACTACTGATACTTGTTCTCTTCTTTATCAAAATAAGCTTTGTAAAAGCACAAGTAGAAAATTCCTACTATCTCCCTGATATTCAGTATGATACGAAGATAGAAGACCCAAAAAGTTTCTTAAACTACCAGATAGGAGAATGGCATATCACCCATGACCAGCTGTATAGGTATATGAAAAGCCTTTGTGAATCTTCTCCTAAATGTCTATTTGAGGAAATCGCTAGAACCCACGAGAATAGGCCTTTAGTCAATTTGGTAATATCCAGCAAAGAAAACCTGAGCAACTTAGATGAAATTAAGAACAAAAGATTGCGACTTACAGATCCTAAAGCTGCAAACATTAGTGACTTTGGCGATATACCATTAGTATTATACCAAGGATATAGTATACACGGAAATGAAAGCAGTGGATCTAATGCATCTACTCTGGTCGCCTACTATCTATTAGCTGGCATGAGCGATGAACTGGATGAGTTATTGGACAACTGTGTTATCATCTTAGACCCTTCTTATAACCCTGATGGCCTAAATAGATTCAGTACCTGGGCTAATATGCATAAACACCATACACTATCCTCAGACCCAAGAGGCAGAGAGTTTAATGAAGTATGGCCAGCTGCTAGAACCAACCATTATTGGTTTGATCTCAATAGAGACTGGATTTTCAACATTCATCCTGAAAGCAAAGGCCGTATAAAGAGATTTCAGGAGTGGCAACCAGATATCCTTACAGACCACCATGAGATGGGGTCTAACTCCACTTTCTTTTTCCAACCAGGAGTACCTAGCAGAACCAATCCTAATACACCAAAAATCAATCAAACCCTGACAGAGAAACTGGCCAACTATCATGCAAGTTTTCTAGATAGTATAGGCTCATTGTATTTCACAAAGGAGAGATTTGATGATTACTACTATGGAAAAGGCAGTACCTATCCAGATATAAATGGCTGCGTAGGCATTCTATTTGAACAAGCAAGTGCGCGGGGACATCTAAGAGAAACCGAGAACGGGCTGATGAGCTTTCCATTTACAATCAGGAATCAGGTGGTCACTTCCATGTCTACACAGAGGGGAGCTCTGAATCTTAAAGATGAGCTTATGGCCTATAAGCAAGATTTTTTCAAAACCTCCAAAAACAGATCTGGCTCTTTCGTCTTCGAAACAGAGGATCATTTTAAAGCTTCATTCTTTATCGATTTACTCACAAGACACAAGATATCAGTCTACGAACTGGACAACCAAGTCAATATAGACGGCCATACCTACAAGGAAGCTGATGAGAACAATTACGCTTATGTTGTTCCAAAGAACCAAAGACAGTCCGGATTGATCAAGACTATCTTTGAGCGGGTCAATAAATTTCCCGACAGCTTGTTCTATGATGTTTCTGCATGGACATTACCACTTGCGTTTAATATGCACTCAGCAGAAACCAACAAGCCTTTGTCTCATGGAGCCCAGGTAACTTCTTTGGAGTTTACGAGTCAAGCTACAAATTCTAATAGCTATGCCTTATCCATAGATTGGAATCAATATAATGCTCCAGCGGTACTGTACCAACTCCAAAAAGAAGGCATAAAGGTCAGAATCGCAACTGAACCTACCGAGGTCATGAGAGCTAAAGTCCCAACTCGCCTTTCCAGTGGCACTCTCATTATTCCACTTAAGAATCAAAAGAAAACAGCAAATGAGATATCTGAGATAGTATTGACTCTAAGTGATATCTACCACGTGCACGTCGAGCAAATAGATTCTGGCTACTCCCCTTCTGGTAATTCCATAGGAAGTCCAGATCAGACTACTTTGGACATGCCAAAAATTGCAATGATTGTAGGTGAAGGCGTAACTGCTTATGAAGCAGGAGCATCCTGGTACCAATTAGATATGAGATTACATATTCCATTTACAATGATAGATAAGCGCCAAATTCGGTTCAGAGACTTAGATAGTTATAATGTACTTATTCTACCAGATGGCAGATACAGTGATCGAGATATGCCAAAAGAGAAAATACAGAAGTGGGTAGAAGAAGGTGGGACTATCATAGCTATAAGACGAGCAATCGATTTTACAAATAAGATGGGCTGGACGAAGCTGGAAAAGGTAAAGGGTGATAATCGATCAAAAGCCAGAGTCGTCTATGACAATATGAGAGAAGCCTCAGGTGCTCAGGTAATAGGTGGAGCCATTTTTAGCACAGAAATTGAGCTTAATCATCCACTATTCTTTGGCTATAAGGAAAATGTACTTCCTGTCTTCAAAAGAGGTACACAGTTTTATGCAGAGACAGAAAATAGTATTGCAAACCCAATGACATACACAAAACAACCCGTATTAAGTGGCTATACATCCAAGAGAAATAGAGAACTGGCAAGTGGTGCGGTAGCAGTGCACTGTGCAGCAGTAGGAGGCGGTAAAATTATAGCTTTGGTGGACAATCCGAATTTTAGAGGCTATTGGCTGGGAGGAAGTAAACTGTTTGCTAACTGTTTATTTTTCAATGATCTGATAGCAAGTGGGGCTTTGCAGAGGTAAAAAAGCCGTATTCGAGGCATAAAATCAAGTTATTAAGTACTTTTGTGGCTTTTTAACTTAAAAGGTAAAAGAACTTAATCAGAATAATATGAGTGGAACACAAATCAAATTATCCAGAAGAGGAAGACTGCAAGTACCAAAGGATCCTATCATCCCTTTTATTGAAGGAGATGGAATAGGACCAGACATATGGGCTTCGGCACGTAAAGTATTTGATGCTGCAGTGGAAAAAGCCTATGCTGGAGATAGAAAGATACACTGGAAAGAGGTTTTTGCCGGAGAGAAGGCAAACGCAAGAAAAGCTGGTGATTGGTTACCCCAAGAGACTACAGATACTATTGCGGAACATCTAGTTGCAATTAAAGGGCCTCTTACTACGCCTGTAGGTGGTGGCTTCAGATCTCTTAACGTTGCTATCAGACAGAGATTGGACTTGTATGCTTGTGTAAGGCCGGTAAAGTGGTATAGAGGCGTCCCTTCTCCTGTAAGAAAGCCAGGTCTAGTAGATATGGTTATCTATAGAGAGAACACAGAGGACATCTATGCAGGTATAGAGTACTTACATGGTACAGAAGAGAATGAAAAGATGAAATCTTTCCTCTTGGATGAAATGGGTGCGAAAGGTATCAGATTCCCAAAAACAGCGTCTATTGGTGTGAAGCCTGTATCTGTAGAAGGAACAGAGAGATTGGTAAGAGCTGCAATCAATGCTGCTATCAAAAACAAAAAAGCCAAATCAGTAACTCTTGTACATAAAGGCAACATAATGAAGTTTACTGAAGGTAAATTCAAAGAATGGGGCTACGAATTGGCTAAGAGTGAATTTGGTGCTACCGACCTGGATGGAGGACCATGGCAGGTTATAAAGCACAAGGACAGAGAAATCATCATTAAGGATGTTATCGCAGATGCATTCCTTCAGCAGATTCTTCTGAGACCAGCAGAATATGATGTTATCGCTACTCTTAACCTCAATGGAGATTATATCTCTGATGCTCTAGCAGCAGCTGTAGGAGGTATTGGTATTGCTCCAGGCGCTAATATCAATTATGAAACAGGTGTAGCGGTTTTCGAAGCAACACATGGTACTGCTCCAAAGTATGCAGGACAAGACAAAGTGAATCCTAGTTCTGTTATTCTTTCTGGTGTAATGATGTTCGATTACATGGGATGGGGTAAAGTCGGAAAAACCATAGAGAAAGGACTCAAAGGAGCCATCAAGTCAAAGAAAGTTACTTATGACTTTGAAAGGCTTATGAAAAATGCCACTTTGGTAAAATGCTCCGAATTTGGAGATGAGATTATAAAGAATATGTAACAAAAAAAGGAGGCTCAAATGAGCCTCCTTTTTTTTGTCTTTATGTGAATGAAGTCATAGAATTAATCTATAACAGTCAGTCGTCTGACATCCACCTGATCTCCTTTAGAAAGTACAATCAGATAAACACCATTGGTCTCTATTACTAAATCTTTCTGTCGATTACCAGTTTTGATCTCGCCTTGCTCAATCGACTGACCTAGCAAATCAAAGATTTGATACCCTAGATTGTCAGTTAAGTTTTCTTCGAAAATTACTGTAACCTCACCTCTACTTGGATTTGGCGCTAATTTCCAGTCACCGAAAACTTCGTTTATCTCCTGTGTGGCAACTATTGTTTCTATGATTTCCACCGTCTGTGTTTCCTCGATACTGCCACATTCATTCGTAGCAATAAGTGTAATGGTATAGATACCTGGCTCGTCATAGATATATATCGGACTTGGTTCTGTACTCGTTCCTCCATCTCCAAAATCCCAACTGTAGTCCACTCCTGCCACGACTTGATTCTCTATGGAAAGTGTATCCCCTTCTACAGAGGCAGTGTAGTTAACACCATCAGGCACATCTGACACTTCCACAACCTCTAGAAACTCAAAGGTAGAAGTACCATCTGCATTAGATATCGTGGCAAACACTGAGTATACTCCTGGCTGGTCGTATACGACTACAGGATTTTGCTCTGTAGAACTTGAAGGTGTTCCTTGAGGGAAATCCCATTGCCAAGAAGTAGGATCATTAGTAGACATATCAGTTATCTGAACTTCTAGTGGCAAACAACCAGACTCTGGCGTAAACTGTGCATCTATTCCTGGTACTGAAAAGTCCACTACAACTACTCTGGAAAAAGTAGTTGTGCCACAAGCATTTGTCACATTAAGTGTAACAACATAACTGTCAGACAACTGGTACGAATGGTCAGGATTTTCCAGTGTACTAGAATTTCCATCTCCGAAGTCCCAGTCATAACTTTCTCCTCTCATAGAGGTATTAGTAAAGCTTACAACAGAACCAGAGGCAGAAGATTCGAAATTGACTACAGGTACATCTGTTACTGTGATGGCGTCATTTTGTTCTATAATATCAGAACCGAACTGATTAAAAACAGTAAGTGTCACATCATATTCTCCTATCTGATTGTATACTACTTCTGGATTTTCGTCTGTAGAACTTGCAGGTGTTCCTCCTGGGAATTGCCACTGAAAGCTTGTTGCCTCTGTAGAATTATTCTGAAACTGAATTGTTTGTGGGATACAGTTGACATCATTAACTCCTTGCACTACTGTGAATGCACTTGTAGGCAAGGCTGTAACTCTAATATCAAATTCTTCAGTAGACGTGCCACACATATTCGTCACCTCCATTGTTACACGGAAGGTCCCATTTTCTCTGAAGGCATAGGACCAGCTAGGATTAGTAGACATGCCACCATCACTGGTTGTCCATACTACGGTAGACAATGGTGTTGTATTTGTCAAGAATAAAACATTGCCCTCCAAATTCTGAGTAAACATCGGAACTGGTACATCTAAAATCTGAATTAAATCTTCAGAAGAAAAGGTATTGGATCCCGAGGAATTGCTTGCTGTCAACGAAGCATCAAAAACCCCTACTGAATTATAAGTAACCGTAGGATTCTGGTCTGTAGAACTTGCCGGTGTACCACCTGGGAAGGTCCAGTTCCAAGATGTTGTATTAGAACTAGAATTATCTCTATAGTTTACCACAAGTCCACTACAACCTTGAGTTACATCGGCTGTAAAGTTAGAAAATGGCAATTGTGTCAATGTAATTGTAAGTTCTTGTGATGTTGTTCCACATCCATTAGAGGCTGCAACAATGACTCTGTAAGAACCTTCAGCTGCGTAGGTGTGAACTGGATTTGGATCTGTAGATCTATTTCCATCTCCAAAGTCCCAAGTAATATTATCTGCATTACTAAAGTCAGAGCTAAATGAAACCTCTAGTATGTCTATGGCAAAACTCGCTGACAATTCTGGAACATCATTCACAACAATGTATCCTGCTTGACTAGAGGTACTAGATCCTGCAGAATTAGACACTACCAGGGTTACATCATAAGAACCCAGATTGTCATAGCTGACCGTAGGATTCTGTAAAGTAGAACTTGCTGGGTTACCACCTGGGAAAGTCCAGTTCCACGAAGTTACATTAGAACTAGAATTGTCAGTAAACTGTGCTGTGTATGGCGCACATCCTGTAGTACTATTGACCGTAAAGGCAGCGGTAGGAACCAAAGTCAAACTAACTGCCAAGTTTTCTGTGACCGTACCGCAAGAACTTGTTGCTGTTACTGTTACATTGTAGTTGCCTTCAGTAGCATAAGTATGTGTTGGACTAGTTAGGTTAGAAGTATTGCCATCTCCAAAATTCCAACTTATACTATCCGCATTGACAGCCTGTGAACTAAAGTTGACTGACAACAGGTTGCTAGAAAATATAGGAGTCAGCTGCGGCAGCTCATCTATAACAACATAATCTACTTCTACCTTAGTATTGGAACCAAAACTATTACCGGCGACCAGTGTGACATCATAAACACCTTTTGTGGTATAAGTTACAACAGGATTTTGCAAAGTGGATGTCGCTGGTGTACCTCCAGGAAAAGACCAGTTCCAAGAGGTCGGATTACTCGTAGAATTATCTACATAATTTATAGTGTAATCTGCGCAACCTTGCGGCGCTTGGACTGTGCTAAATGCAGCTGTTGGCTCCAGTTGTATAGATACAGTCTGAGTAGTCTGTGTAGTGCCGCAACTGTTGGCTGTAGTAAGAACTACTGTATAATCTCCAGACCCTGCATAGACATGAACTGGCGACACAGCTGTAGATGTATTGCCATCTCCAAAATCCCATACGTTATCAATAGCGCCTTGGGTATTATTTGTAAAGCTTACTGTATTAGCAGAAGTAGTAAAAGTAAATGCCGCTGTAGGAGCAGACACTACTGTTATATAATTTACCAATAAGACATCGTCGTCTCCATCTTGATTTATAACTTCTAATGACACATCATAACTTCCTGGAGTACTGTAAGTAACTTCAGGATTAGGTTGACTAGAACTGGAAGGTGTACCTCCTGGGAATGACCAGTTCCATTGCTGTATGTTACCATAGCTCGTATCTTCAAATTGGAAAGTAGATCCTACGCAGCCTGTCTGACTATCTACTGTAAAAGATACTTCAGGTTCATCATAGACCTCTATTTCTATTGTTATGTCATCATCATCACATTCATTTTCTACTTCCAAAGTAACTTCATAGGTGCCAGGCTCAGAATAAAAATGAGTTGGGTTTGGTCCAGTGGCATTTTGTCCATCTCCAAATTCCCAGAAAAAATCTGCATCAGGGCCTGCAAATGTTTCTTCAAAAAATTCATAAAACAGTTCCGACCCTTCAAAGTCAAAATCTGCTATTGGTTGTGTCAATATCTCTATTATATCCTCCATCTCTATCTCATCTGTACCAAAAGCATTGGTAACTTCCAAGGTGACATCGTAGTCGCCTAACACGTTGTAGACAACGACTGGGTCTTGGGCTGTAGAGGTTTGAGGTGTTCCTCCTTCAAAAGTCCAGAACCAACTGGTTGCACCTTCAGATTCGTCAGTAAACTCTACAACTCCTGGTGTACAAGGATCTATAATATCATAATCAAAATCTGCTTCAGGTGGAAATCCTTGCGTACAATCATCGAGACAATTGACATCAGTATAATAATCTTCTATATCGTTGATAGAGGCATTGGACCAAGTGGAGGTGTTATTTATAGAGGCTGACATGATAAATCCTCCACCACCATCGTGACCAGCATCCCAATTATGGCCTAACTCATGAGATTGTAAGACTCTCAAAAAGCTAGAAGAGTTTGTAAAGTTTTCCAATACATTATAAGAAGCATTGGTACATACAGCACCTAACCAAGCAATCCCAATGGTCGATCCATTAAAGTTTCTATTAGTCCAGAGACTTGCAACATCGTGAAAACCTAAATTAGATGGTGCCCAATCAGTAAAATCATCCAATAGAGCACCAGCATTGTTTGAAGAAGTCCATGGGTCACAGGTACTACAATCAGAGATATAAGTGTCTACATGCTCATAGAGGATTTCATCAGCAAAACTATCATCGAAATCACCCTGCACATCATTTAATACAGCTTCCATTTGGTTTTCCACATTATTGGTACTTCCAAACTCCAACACCATAGAGTAATCAGCAGCTAAAGCAATCTCAGTTTCATAACACATACCCATCCTAGAAGCGACGGTAGGATTATTATGAGGAGTTGGTATTTTTTCTCTTATGGCATTATGAACACCTCCACACTTGTGATCTCCCTCATCTATTGCATCTGTATCGTAATAACTTACATATAAATCCTCAGCTGCCGTTCTCATATAATTCTGAGCAGGCTGGATTGTAATTGTCTTACCGTTTATTCTAACATAGCCCGACAAAAAGCCATGATTGATGGTAAGTCTTACATTAGAACTTGGATCTCCATTTGCATAGCCTTTAAGCGGTAAAGGAGCTGGTCCTTCTTGTTTTGCCCCACTTGCGAGACGTAATCTGTGATTTGGTGACCTCAGGCCGCTATCCCACAATTCCAGATCAAAGGTCTCACCTGCTAATTCTAGACTTATTTTATGGAATTTGCTTGGATCTTTAAGCTTGTTGTACAATTTGGCAGTTTGGACCTGCTTAAGATGATAAGCTTTGAGGTTCGATTCTAATGCTAATTCTAAATCTTTATCTATTTGCTTGGTTTGTGCAAATGAAGAGAATGAAGCAACGAAAATGAAAAAAAGAACAGTTGTGAAAAGTTTCATAAGCATTTTGGTATAATCTAATTTATTTTCATTTAATACCTATCTAATGGGTAGCACACTACCGAGGCACTAGAGAGATAATCAATTTCTCAACTTGTTGGGTGGAAGATTTTAATGTATAGTTCTATATGGAAGTTTTTGACTCAAGACCTATGCAAAAAGTAAAGTCTAAATTTCAAAAACTGCATTGATTAAGTCGATTCACTATCTGCGGGCACATTAGATATAAGAATCGAAGTCGGTAATTGTTCATCGTATTAGGCAGAAAAACTCGTTCCACAGCCACAGGTGTCTTTGGCGTTTGGATTATTGAAGACAAATCCTCTATTATTTAATCCATTGAGCCAATCTATTTCCATGCCAAGTAAGTACAAAGCATGAGATTTTTCCATGTAAATTTTTATGCCTTTAATATCATATTCATCATCCTCATCTTTCTTTTTGTCAAAGCCTAAGACATAGGTAAAACCTGAACAACCCCCACCTTTGATACCTACTCTCAGTCCATATCCTTCTGGAACATGTTTTTCTTCAAATAGGATTACGAGCTGTTCTATCGCACCATCAGTAAGGGATATCGGAGCTTGTTGCAGTTCTTTGGTTTGATTCATACAAGAATTAGTTGAAAAGGCCTAGATATTAATTAACTTCAAAAATATACATTTGCAACCACTAGTTCTACCTTAAAGTTTTGTTTTGACAGTATTATTATTATGGAGACAGTTTTTGAAATTCTAAAATACACTATTCCAAGCCTTATTGTTTTTGCCGCAGTCTATTTCATACAGAAACAGCAAGGAGAGAAGGAGTACCAGCTAAAGGTGCTTGAAGGACAAGGCAGATATGCTTCGGATGCCATACCACTTAAACTTCAAGCTTATGAAAGATTACTGCTCTTTTGTGACAGAATCAACATCCCTAATCTACTGCTCAGACTTAAAACCAAAAATATGTCAGCTGCCGATCTCAAAAATGCCATGATTATATCTGTCCAGAAGGAATATGAGCACAATATGGCACAACAGCTATATACGAGTGGCAAGTTGTGGGACATTATCACTCTGGCAAAAAACGATGTAATTGCTATAATTTCGGATACAGCCAACAAACTTGGTTCTACAAGCAGCAGTGATTTGTCTCAAGCATTGATGTCCAAAGCAAACACTAGTACCACTGTAGCAATAAAAGCTATCAAAGAAGAAGCAAAACTTATACTAAATGTGTAGACAGCTCCATTCACTAGCGCTTGTTTGCCTCCTTCTCATAATAAGCGCATGCAAGACAGTAACCTATCATGCAGATACCGAGGTACAGTATTTAGAAACTAATAGCTTCTACCCTGCGGACAAGAATATAGAAAAGCTCATAGCACCTTACTCTGCACAATTATCGGACAAGATGGATGTGTCCCTTGGTCAGCTTGAGGAAGATCTAGTAAAGGATAGACCCAATTCTAATCTAGGGAATTGGTTTACAGATACCTTGCTAGAAGAGGCCAATGGTATGTTTTTCAAAGCCTGTGATATCGCTATGCAAAACTACGGCGGTCTTCGTGTGCCTAGTCTTGGTAAAGGAGAATTAACAGTCAGAGACATTTATGAACTTATGCCTTTTGATAATACCGTAGTGGCAATAGATATCCCAGGAACAGTATTGCAGCAGCTACTTGACCAAAATGCCCAAAGTAATGGCTGGCCTATAAGTCATACTTTAAATTACAAAATAAAGGACCGGAAGGCTACTGAGGTTACAATACATGGCGAACCAATCGACAATAACAAAATCTACAGACTGGTTGTACCTGATTATGTTGCAAATGGC
>CAYNJK010000055.1:0-12329 GCA_964397575.1 uncultured Saprospiraceae bacterium | reverse complement strand
TCAGGCATATACAAATTATATTAATTAGTAATATATTTTTTGCGCCAAAATTGAGCTTTGGGGCATCTACCTCATAGAACAAAATATAAGAGTGAATAAGTCAAGACATACGAAATAATTAATGAAAGGTTATTCTTACATCCTAGTAAATATTTCTATTTTAGGCTTTCATTTTAAATTTTACCGACTTACAATTAAAGAAAAGTATACATCATGCGAAAGATCGTTCTCAGTTTATTAGTTCTCACCGGAATCTGTGTTTTTGGAATCACTGATTTAGCAGCACAAGATGCAGCAGCAGGTGAAGGGACAGGAATGTTTCAAGTTTTGAAAGAGAAATTTATAGAGGGAGACTGGAAGTTTATGAGTCTCGTACTTGTAACCTTGATTCTTGGTTTGGCTTTCTGTATAGAAAGAATAATAACTCTGAATATTGCGACTACTAATACTTCCAAACTACTCAGCAAGATAGACTCTAGATTGGCTGAAGGAGATCTTGAAGGTGCTAAAGAAGTTGCTCGTTCGACCTCAGGTCCAACTGCCAGCGTACTATATGAAGGACTTAGAAATGCTCATAATGGCCCAGAGGCTGTGGAAAAAGCTATAGTTTCTTACGGTTCTGTTCAGATGGGACTATTAGAAAAAGGCTTGGTTTGGATTTCATTATTCATTGCAATTGCACCGATGCTTGGTTTCATGGGTACAGTAATAGGTATGATTCAGGCTTTCGATAGAATCGAGGCCGTAGGTGATTTATCCCCATCTGTCGTTGCAGGGGGTATCAAGGTAGCCCTATTGACCACAGTATTTGGTCTAGTAGCAGCTATTATCCTTCAGATTTTCTATAATTACATCGTTTCTAAAATAGATGGAATAGTCAATAAAATGGAAGAGTCTTCTATTGGACTAGTTGATGTAATGGCTAGAAATGGCTTATTTAAGTAACATTATATTTAGAAAATCATATGTATAAATTACTAACAAGCAAAGGTCAACTGATTGCAATAGCCATTGGAGTAATAAGTGTTCTTATTTCTCTAGGTTCTATTATCTCAGGAGTTAATTCTAAATATAGCATGTCAGAAGATCTGAATGCACTGATGAAGAGTAACCCAGAGGCAACTTTTGATTTTTTCAATCCCGCAATCTCCGTAGTTATATTACTTGTAGTTGTGGCAGCTTTGGCTGCAGTTCTCTTTGGGATATTTGGATTAATTTCTAATCCTAAAGGGTCACTCAAGTTTATTCTTGGGTTTGCAGGTATAGCCATCTTATTCTTTATTCTCTACTCTACAGCTGAGGCAGATACAGGCAGACTTACAATGCTTACTGAAAAGTTCAATGTAAGTGACAATGTGTCCAAATTGATAACTGGCGGAGTAAAAACTGTTGTCATAAGCATAGGATTTGCCTTTATTGCAGCGGTAGTTATGGAGATTATGAATTTATTCAAGTAATCAAAGAGAAAACCCGATGGCTAAGAAAAAAGCACGAAAAGCACCAGAAGTCAATGCAGGGTCTATGGCCGATATTGCCTTTCTCTTGCTCATATTCTTCCTGGTAACAACTACTATCGATGTAGATAAAGGAGTACTAGTAAGACTCCCGCCATGGTCTGAAGAAGAGCCAGAAACATTGGACATGAAGAAACGAAATGTCTACTCTGTCCTGGTAAATGCTGACGACCAACTTTTGGTGAGAGGAGAACCGCAAAGCCTTATTACACTTAGAGCCAATGCTAAAGAGTTCATAATGAACCCGAATGGTCGTCCTGATATGGCTGAGAACCCAAGAAAGGCGATTATTTCGATTAAAAATGATAGAGGTACTAGCTATAAAACTTACTTGGAAGTTTACAACGAGCTCAAAGCAGCTTATAATGAACTAAGAGAAGAAATGGCTAATAGACGTTTTGGTAAAAGTTATGCCTTCTTAGATAAGGCAACTCAGAGGGAAATCAGAAAAGAAATTCCTTTGGTAATTTCTGAGGCAGAACCAACTAATTTCGGAGAAGAAAATTAATTCAGATGGGAAAATTTCAAAAGAAAAGAGGTAGTTCTACACCTGAAGTATCTACGGCATCATTACCAGATATCATATTCATGCTACTGTTCTTCTTTATGGTTGTTACAGTACTGAGAGATTCTACTGTCATGGTTACTAATAATGTGCCCTATGCTACAGAGCTGACCAAGCTTGAGAAGAAATCACTGGTTAACTACTTACTTATAGGAAAACCACTAAAGCAATATCAGGCTCAGTACGGTACTAAGCCCAGATTGCAATTAGGCGATAAATTTTCGGACATAAGCGATATCCCTTTGTTTTTAGAAAAGCATAGGAGTAAGATTGCTGAGAATCAGAGACCAGGAATAAACTCCTCTCTCAAAGTAGACGGAGATGTTACTATGGGTATAGTAACCGATGTAAAGCAGAAATTAAGAAAATCAGGTCAGCTTAAGCTGAATTATTCCGCAAAAAAGCGACCAGATTGATCTTCTAATACAGAAAAATAGAAATCACAAAGGGGCAAATCGAAAGATTTGTCCCTTTTTTTTATCGCAATCTGTCCATAGACTTGACCAGCTTTTCGTCTTTTCTTATAAATGAAACTGCAAGTAAACACATTACGAAAGAGGCAATAGGCAAGAAAAATCCAGCTGAAAGAGAAGTAGTAGCCATAGAATCAGTCGCATTTCCTGAGAATAAGAAGTAAGATAATCCTATCAGAGGTAATACCAGGATTGCAGCAAAACTGCTCATTGCGACCTGTAATTTTCTGTTATTGAATAAGAAAATACTTATTAAAGCTAGGATTGCACCTCCGGCTGTAAGACCTATAAGTCCTATATGATCCTGTACATCTAGAGCTTGATTGGCATATATTTCGCCAAATCCTTTATTGCTTTTAGCTATAGGTACAAAAAATAAGCTCCCAAATCCAGCAGCGGCTAGAAGCAAAAAAATGGATTGAATTCTCTGAATCATCTTTTCTTGTTTGTAATTACAAATGTATACTTTGAGACTTACTCATGCAAAAGCAATATCATGTTAAGCTACTGGGAGAAAGAATATTGGTTTCCTAATTATGACTATTGTATAGTGGGTGCGGGTATTGTTGGATTGACAACAGCTTTATTCCTAAAAGAAAAGAATCCTGATAAGAAAATTGTCATCCTAGACAGAAGTAGTTTGCCTTTGGGTGCTTCTACTAAAAACGCTGGATTTGCTTGTTATGGGACAGTAGGAGAGATCTTAGATGACCTGAAAGATATTACTGAAGAAGAAGTTATAAGTACTATTTCTCTTAGATGGAGAGGACTTCAGTTATTACAAGAGCTCCATTCCTCTGAGTCTATTACTTACAAACAAGTCGGAGGTACAGAATTGTTTAGGAAAAAAGCCGACTTTGAAAAGTGTGCAGACCACCTTTCTTATGCCAATGAGTTACTGCTGGAAGCTACAGGAAAGAAGGAATCTATATATGCCTCGGAACAAACTTTTTCTTCGGTGCTATATAATCGGACCTTATATAATCCACTAGAAGGGAGTCTTAATCCTGTTAGACTTATTACTTTACTCATTGCAAAATTGAAAAAAGTAGGTGTCGATATATTATTAGGTATGGCTCTCGAAGAGTACAGTATACATCAGTCTGAAATTCTTGCTAAAGTTGGCCCAGATCTTAGTTTACAAACCAAGAACCTAATATTTGCAACTAATGCGTTTACAAGCACTTTTTTTCCAGAGATGGACATAGTTCCCGCAAGGAATCAAGTACTAGTCAGCGACCCTATCCCCGCTTTGAAGTTGCTAGGAACGTTTCATTTAGACAGAGGTTATACCTATTTTAGAAATATATCTAACAGACTCCTTATAGGTGGAGCTCGCAACCTTGACCACGAAAATGAAACAACGGAGTTATTTGGTCCTAATGAATTGATTCAGACTTATTTAAGGGATTTTGTAACTACTGATTTAGGATTCATGAATACTTCATTTAGTCACAGCTGGAGTGGAATTATTGCAACTGGAAAATCTAAAAACCCTGTTATCAGACAAGTAGATAACCACATTTATGTTGCTGCAAGACTAGGAGGAATGGGGGTAGCGACAGGCTCAGCAGTAGCAGAAAAACTCGTTCAATTGGTTTTGAAAAATTAGCTCCTATTTCATATTAGAAGATTCGATTATTAGTGAAATAAAAATTTGTTATTTACCAATCTTCTTGTCTTCTAAACTTGTAAAGAGAATTACATTTGTATCACAAGATTCTTTCCCGCTTCTTGTATTCCCCCTCTAATTTATCTGAACACTGTCTCCGCTATTAGCGTAGGGGAGACCTCATTACTCATTTTATAACCAAAAACTTTATCCCATGGTGATTACCGATTTAATGGGTAGAGTCAGCATGTTGTCCAAATGGATGATATGTTGCTCTTTACTTATCCTAAATCTAGGAAACCAACTCCAATCACAGACTTTGGTTTGTGACGGTCAGATCAATGTGTCCTTAGGAGAGGACTGTGATCTTGGCTCCCAAATTACGCCTTCAATGATTTTGCAAGGTATAGTCGGCAGCGATTGCGACTATGAAATTTTTATTGCGGGACAAGGACTTAATTCAGCTTCTAATGCTGGTGCAGGAATTTGTTACGCTGAAGTATTTAATCCAGGAAATTATTCTGTAACTGTTACTAATGGAAACAATAGTTGCTGGGGAAACATCCTTGCAGAGGACAAGCTTGGTCCACAGGTCGATTGCTCATGTGATGACCCTACTAATCCATGTCTTTTGCCGTCTATTTGTACCGGTATCAACCTTGATGCCGTTATACCTCCTACTGCAACCGATTGTGATGGAATTGCGAGCAGAACTTTCCGTGATCAGGTAACTGAAGGTGGCTGTGGAGAAGCAAGTTTCCTTACTAGGACTTGGACTTTTGTAGACAATGTAGGTAACGTATCTACTTGCAGACAGTATTATCAATCTGAAGCATATCAGTTTGAGTTTGATGCAAATGGAAATAATTTAGATCTTCCAGATGATGATGCAGGTATAGAATGTCCAGAAACAGAGGTGGACCTTCCATGTGGAGCTGGAACTTCTCCTGAGGAAATCTACAATTTCTTTTATACACAGTATAGAGAGGAATTTCCACCAAGTTCTGATCCACCTTCGGAAGAATATTTACTTAATAACCATGCTTTCGCAACTAGACATGCCTATCCTTATTTGGCATCATATGTAGGAGGTGTGCTACAAGGTGTTTCTATCTTAGAAGGTACAGCATGTAATTTGTTTACTACATTCGAAGATACTGAGCTGGCTGTGTGCGATACAAGTCCAGAGTGCTCAGGAAACAATAAAGTTATCAGAGAATGGAAGATTTTTGACTGGTGCTCTCCGACTTCTGAGCCATTTATCTGTACACAAGTTATAGAGGCTGTGGATACTGAAGCACCTACTTTCATGGTTTCTGATTTCACATCTTCTGTAGACCCATGGGGTTGTACAGGAAGAGTATACTTTCCACAACCAAGAACCATTGCTGACAACTGTAGTCCTACCTCTGCCTTGCAGTATGTAGTATCTACTGGGTCAGGAACAACAGATCTCTATGGTATACCTACTGGTTCTGGAACTTCAAGCCTACAAGGTGTTATTCTTGGATTTGACCCTGCACAAAATTCATTTTATGCAGAGAATGTTCCTATTGGTGAGCACGAATTCTATTATAATGCTTGGGATTGTTGTACAAATATAGGTTCCGAAAAGGTCTCAGTATCTATAATGGATGCAACTCCGCCAGTAGCAATAACAAAGCAGGATGTCGTTGTTTCATTAATTCCTAATCCAGGTAGTTTAGTAGAGCCAGGTATAACTAAAATCTTTGCAGAAAGTATAGACAATGGTTCTTTTGATGGTTGTGGGAACGTGAAATTAGAAATAAGAAGAGAGTCTGATGGCTGTAATATACCTTCTAATCTAACCTACAACAATGACGGTCACAGCTTTGATGATGAGGACGATTTTGACAATGGTGATTTTGTACAATTTTGTTGTAATGATCTTCAAGAATTCGGAATAGATGAGAATGGAGATGGCATCAATGACTATGCTCAGATTCAAGTATGGCTAAGAGTATGGGATGATGGAGATGGTAACGGCATATTCGGATCTGAAGGTGATAACTTCAGTGAAGTATGGTCTTATGTCAGACTAGAAGATAAGTCTCGACCTACTATCTTATGTCCAGCAGATGTAACCGTAGATTGTGATGGTGATCCATTCAATATTAATTCTACTGGTGAAGCAACTGCTTTCAATTCTTGTGGAGTTCTAGGAACAACATTTGATGACATAGAAAGTGACCTTTCCAATTGTAGTTCAGGTACTATTACCAGACGATGGTTTGTAAATGGCAATGAGTCAGTAAACTGTCTCCAGAGAATTACTAAGAATGGTTCTACTTCTGAAACTATAGTTGTAGAATTCCCTCAAGATACAATCATTACGTGTGCTGAAAGTGTAAACGCAGATGAGGAAATTCCTACATGGGTTGCAGGTGCATGTGATCAGATTGCTTTCAATGTAGAACGAGATACATTCTTCTTTCAGGATGGTGCTTGTTTCAAAATATTGAATTTCTGGACAGTAATTAACTGGTGTGATTATGATCCTTCAGATCCTGCATCAGGAGGAATCTGGTCTCAAGTACAGGTTGTGAAAATCGTTGATGATTCAGCGCCTGTAATTGCATGTCCTACAGGACCTGTTACAACGACTCTTATGGGGTCTTCTTGTTCTGGACCGGTGATGCTCACAAGCTCAGCAACAGACCAAGGATTATGCGCTTCCAATAGTTTGACTTGGGAAGCACAAGTGGATTTGTTCTCTGATGGGAATATAGATTACACATATTCTAGTTTCAATGATCCAACAGGTAACTTTTATATTCCGGCCAGTTCTTCAGGTGAAGAAGTGAAGATTACTGTGCCTGAAGGAGCCTTTGGAGAGCATAGAGTAAGTTGGAAAGTTTCCGATGGATGTGGAAACAATACTACTTGCATTTATACTTTCAATATAGCTGATGAAATTCCCCCTACACCATACTGTGTAAATTTGAGTTCTTCCTTGACAGAACAAGGAAGCGTAGAACTTTGGGCTTGTGATTTTAACTTAGGAGCATTTGATAATTGTACACCTGAGGAACAATTGAGATTTACTTTTACTGATACACCTCCTAGCATGGATACGACTTTCAATGCATTAGCAAGATGTTCTGCTCGAGAGTTTAATTGTGATGATATTGTAAATCCTTCTGGCTCTATAGTTTCACTTAATATATATGTGTGGGATGCGAATAATAATCGTGATTTCTGTACGGTCTTCCTAACACTAGTGGATAATCATGCCTCTTGTGAACCGGTTGTAGGTAGCAGACAAATCTCTGGTAATATCGCTACAGAAGAAGGTAGTCAAATAGAAGATGTACAAGTAGAACTGATGAGTAATCAACCGCAGTTCCCTTCTATGGACATGACTGATAACTTAGGGAGATTCCTTTTCCAAGGAATTACTGACAATGAAGATTACGAGATATCAAATCTGAAAAACGACCAATATTTGAATGGTGTAAGTACCATTGACTTAGTAATGATTCAGAGACATATACTCGGTCTTGAAGTATTTGAAAGTCCATATAAATTAATTGCAGCTGATATCAATAATGATGAAGCAATTAATGGACTGGATTTAGTAGAATTAAGAAAACTTATTCTTGGCATCTACTTAGAGCTACCGCAGAATGATAGTTGGAGATTTATAAGTGCAGAGGCAGAGATGGATATTCAGTATCCTTGGCCACTTAATGAAATCAGAATGATTTTAGGTCTTGATCAAGACAGAATGCAAGAAGATTTCATAGGTGTGAAAATTGGTGATGTAAATGCAAGCGCAGTTGCTAACTCAGCTCAAGGTCTTGTGTCAAATGATTCAGCTGAAACTCTAAACTTTGAGTTTGCAGATGTGAATTATGAAGACAATGATATCGTAGAGATGAAAATTACTACAAATGATATCAAAGAACTTTCTGGGATGCAGTTTACACTGAATACAGAGGGACTAGAAGTTGTAGACATTACAACTAACGGTATAGAAGTTTCAGAGGCAAACTATGCAGTATTATCTGAAGGTCTGATGACTTTCTCTTGGAATACTGAATCAGCTTTTTCTGGAAATGAGTTATTTACTATTCAATTCAGAGCAAAGCAGTCAGGTACTCTGAGCGAAAACGTAAGTATTTCATCTGACGTTACACCTGCAGAAGCATATGCAGGAAATGATCTAAGCATCATCCCCATCACATTAATCGGCCAAGATAATTCTGAACAAGAATTTGCACTTTATCAAAATTCTCCAAATCCATTTAATGGAGCAACTGATATTTCATTTAATCTACCAGAAGCATCTAATGTTACTCTAACAGTAAATGATGTAGATGGAAAATTAGTATGGAAACATACAGCGGAATATCAGAAGGGATTGAATAATGTGTCTGTGGATGTCAAAGATTTGAGTACATCTGGCTTGTTCTACTACAAGTTGGAAACCGAAACACATTCGGCAACTATGAAAATGATAGTTCTGAAGTAAGGACTGGACTTAACATAATAATATTAAGGGTTGTAGATTTATTCTACAACCCTTTTTTTATTCCTAATCCCCTTGCTTAATAGAAGGGAACTACCCACCTTTGGCACCATATTCAAAATTCTCTAGTTTATGAAGTATTATAGTTTGGTATTAATGGGCTTACTGCTTTTAGCTTCGTGTAAGTCTTCTAAAAATTCTACGAGCACTGTTGACGATTCTCCATATACCTTTGATTTTGCGCAGTACGAGAAGCTCTCTACAGTTACTGACCAAGCTGTAGCTGAGGGCAAGCTCGTGTTTCTTGATATTTATACCGATTGGTGCATGCCTTGTAAAGAAATGGACAAAGATGTCTTCACTGATAGAAGACTAGGAGAATTCTTCAATGAAAACTTCGTAAGCGCCAAAGTAAATGCGGAAAAAGGTTCAGGTCCTCTCATAGCTGATCTCTATAGAGTGCCCGGTTATCCAACTCTCCTTTTTCTGGACCAATCAGGAAAAGTATTAGTTCAAAAGTCTGGTCTTGCTTATCAAAGAGAAATGTATGAATTGGCAGAAGAAGCTTTGGCTATTGCAAAAGGGTGATAATTAAAAAAGCTCCCTTAGATAATTCTAAAGGAGCTTATAATTCTTTTTGAGAAGTTAGAAACCTTAAGGCTTGATTACATCTTTAAGTTTAGCAAAGTCTCCAGCTTTAACATAAACCATTTTCTTATGGTCTATATGTCTTTTCATAGCGGCATTCACATCTTCTAGTGAGAGCATGCTTATTTTCTTTTCTAGTTCTTTTTCCCAAGTCATACTTCTGTCTAATCTTAGCTGAGATGTTAGTTTCCCAGTCAAGGCTCTATCTTGAGATCGATTGACATTTTGTGCTTGCAACCAACCGTTACGTGCTGCGTCTAGTTCTTCCTGTGTAAATCCTTCTTTTACCATTTTATCAATCTCTTCCTTGAAAGCAGCTTGTACTTTTGCACTATTCTCCGGTGCAGAAATAGCATATGCACCAAAACTTCCACCATCATCTTGCGAAGAACCATTGAACCAGGATCCAACACCATAAGAAAGTCCTTCTTCTTGACGGATTCTGGTAGCCAATCTAGAATTTAAAAACCCTCCCCCTAAGATGTAATTTCCTATTACCATTGCGGCATAATCTTCATGACTATCATTGACCTTTACAGGCATGCCAGCAAAGAACATAGCATTTGATTTGTCTGGCGTTTCTATTACTTCATCAGCAGGTTGGAGCTCTGTATACGGGTCAGTGATTCTTTCATATGGCTTAGAGCTTTCCCATGCAGCATACTGGTCTTTTACTTTGTCTAAGATTGCAGTCTCATTAAAGTCACCTACTACAGTAATAGTTGTTTCACTACCTCCGTAGAATTCCTTATGAAACTTTTTCACATCATCCAGACTAACTTTTTTGACATCTTCTATCTCTTCCTCTAAGGTCATTTCATATCTAATATCACTTTTTGGATAAGGACTAAGTAGTCGGCCAAAAGCATTACTCGCTCTTCCTTGAGGATCTGACAATGATTCCTCCATGAATGCCAAGTTCTCTTCCTTCAGCTTATTAAATTCTAACTCGTCAAAGCTAGGGTTCATTATTATGTCATTTACCAAGTCTAATACCGCTGGTAGATTTTCGTTTGTCGTTTCTACACTTACTGTTGTACCGTATATTCCTCCGAATACCCTAACGCGTGCCTTAAGTGCATCTAACTTATCTTGGATCTCAAGTCTATTCATAGATGACGTACCTTTGTCTAGCATCTGAGAGGTAAAGGAAGCTATGCTGTTTTTGCCATAAAGTGACTTAGGTGTTCCGTAACGTATTCTAATATTAGCAAGTACTGCATCACCTCTATTTTCCTTGCTTAGCATAGCATATTCCAAACCGTTATCCATCAAGCCCTTATTTGTTCTAGAGTCAATGTTGTCAGGTGATGGATCAAATTCCTCACCTGCGCTTATTTCCGCCTTTCCTTTGTAATTAGCAACTAGAGCTTTTACGTTAGGTGGATCTGGAATTTCTGCTCTTTGTGGATCATTGTCAGGAAGAAATAATCCTATGGTCCTGTTAGATGGAATAAAATATTTCTTCGCGACCGTAACTACATCGTCCTTAGAAATTTGCTCTACGCGATCTCTGAACAAGAAGAATAATCTCCAGTCTCCTGCAGCTATGGATTCACTCAGTCTTAGACCTACTCTGTCAGATGCATTATATGCAAGCTCCCAATTTTTAAGTATTCTTGATTTAGCTCTGTCCACCTCTTCCTGAGTTGGAGGATTGGCAACGAGTTCGTCCAGTGTTGCCATCATCTGCGTTTTGGCTGCTTCTAAATCGTTTTCTTTTCTCACATCTGCATTCAAGTAGATAAAACCACCTTCTTTTAGTCCAGGTGCAAAACCCCATTCGGAGGAAGCTAATTTTGTTTCAACCAGAGACTTGTATAATCTTCCACTAGGTTCGCCCGTAAGTAATTCTTCAATTACTGATACTGCAGCATATTCTCCATGAGAACCTGGAGGTGTATGATATACCATAGCAACAGATTGTACATCACCTACTCTTTTTAAGGTCACCAGTTTCTCTCCATCCTGTGTAGGTTCTTTTGTATAAGTGGGTATCAGCTCTCTTTCAGGTCTAGGAATACTTCCAAAGTATTTGGAGATGAGGCCTAAAGTTTTTTCTGCATCTATTTTTCCAGCTACAGTTAATATTGCATTATCAGGCTGGTAGTATTTTTTGTAGAATGCTTTTAGTCTGTCTATAGGGACATTTTCTAAATCCGATCGTGCACCAATTGTTGTTTTCCCATAATTGTGCCATTGGAAAGCTGAAGACATGACTCTTTTCATGAGAACACTAGATGGAAAATTTTCTCCACTTTCATATTCATTTCTTACTACCGTCATCTCACTATCCAGATCTTCTTTTGCAATAAATGAGTTTATCATTCTATCTGCTTCCATATCTAGTGCCCAATTGAGATTCTCGTCTGAAGCTGAAAATGTTTCGTAGTAGTTTGTTCTATCATACCATGTAGTGCCATTAGGTCTAGCACCATGCTCTGTTAGTTCTTGTGGAATGTCTGGGTGATCAGGAGTTCCTTTGAATACAAGGTGTTCCAGTAAGTGAGCCATACCAGTCTCTCCATATCCTTCATGCCTGGAGCCTACCATGTAGGTAATGTTAACCGTTATTGTCGGTTTTGATTGGTCAGGAAAAAGAAGAACTTTCAGTCCGTTCTTTAGCTCATATTCAGTAATGCCTTCTACACTTGCATTTTGCTTGCAGCCATCAGGAAGTTTAACTGATTGTGCATGTATGTCTTTAGCAAATAAGGCCAGGATAAAAATCCAAAATGTTACAGCGGTGTTTTTCATAAGATGCGTTTAAAAGTTTAATGAAGTTTTCAGTCTATTAGATTAGGTTTAAAAATTAATATTTTACTAATAATTCATTTGCATTAACAATGAATTAAGTCTTTACCTCGTACAAGCATATAAAATATTAGCTACAGCCAATTGGATATTTGGGACAGATTCTTCTCAAGAAGATTTAGAAATAAAATGTGCTTTTAGAAGTTCTGGAATTATTACTTCCCTATACAGAAACTAGAAAAGATACTTTCCAGTAAGTCGTCAGTATGTA
>CAYNJK010000054.1:0-12520 GCA_964397575.1 uncultured Saprospiraceae bacterium | reverse complement strand
ACAAGTGTTACCGTGGTAGATGATCATTGTCAGTTAGGAGCGGGTGCTATTTTAATAAATATAGAGAGCGAAGGCACAGGCGACTTTGTAACAACATGGGCTTCACCAACCGGAGGCCTGTTGGATCAAACAGAAGTAATAACTCAGGGCGCTGATGAAGATATCGTCTTTACAGGTGCGCAAGGTGGTGAGACTTATATCTTCACCACTGTCGATGCGAACGGCTGTGAGCACGGTCATACCATATCTATAGAGGGCACTATTAATGGAAACCCATTTGATTTTCAAGTAGCTGTCGAAATTCAGAAAGCGGATTGCAATACAGCTAACGGAGATCTAACAATTTTCTTTGACGATAACCCTGGTGCAGATCAGATACAGTTTTCTTTGGACGGAGGTCTTACCTGGGGCGCTTTTGTTTCAGACAATGTAGGCAGTATAACTTACACTTCATTAGCAGCAGGAACGTATGACTTATTCGTCAGAAATGGCAGTCCTGGCTGTGTCCTCGATCTAGCTGATGTTGTGATCAATAATATAGATGTAAGTCTTGAGTTACCGATTAGTGCAACTTGTAGTAATGATGCCTCTTTTGCATTGCAAGGTGGACAGCCTGCTGGTGGAGTCTATTCTGGACTTGGCGTAATGAATAATGAATTTGATCCTGGGCTTACAGGAGCAGGCACACAGGTTATAAACTATAGATATACCGATGCAGAAGGTTGCATAGGATTTGCCCAAGACGAAATAGAAGTATATCTAGCGGAAGATGTCATTACAGAAGATTTAGTTATTTGTGAAGATGGGTTTCCTATTACGCTTGGTGATCTGATAATCGATGGTCCAGGGACCTACGAGACGCTGATAGCAACAAACGAAGGTTGCTCTTACAAGGCAGTATACAATATACTTGCTGGTGCTATTACTATGGATACGACAACCCGTATAGAAATTTCAGAAGCAGAACTACCCTATATCTGGAATGGCTGGGAATATTATGAGTCAGGATACTACGTAGAATCAAAAATAAATTCAGATGGTTGTCCATTCGAAGAAATATTAGAGCTGATTGTTACAGGTACTTCTAGTACAACAGCACCTACTTCTCTTGTCTCTATATATCCTAATCCTGCTTACGAGGTCATGTATATAGTTGCTGATACTGAGATGAAATTGACAATAACCAATAAGCTGGGACAACTGACTTCAGAGACAACAGTAATTCCTGGAAAGAACAGCCTAGATGTTTCTAACTGGAACACTGGCATACATTTCTTGCACTTTTCCAATGCCAATACAAGATGGACAGAGAAAATAGTTGTGACCAGATAAAGTACAAGCCCAAATAACAGTACTGGAAAAAGGTGGCTCCACTAGAGTCCCCTTTTTTTATGTTTTACAGCCATCCTGATTAATGATAAGTAAACTACTTTGCATTTCGGACCAAGTATAACAGTCTAAGATGGTATAGTTTTAGAAGTTCTATGTAAGGCACCCATTATTGTACAACTTCAATACTTACCTTATGAAAACCTGGGTGCTTTTTACAACACTAGCGATTTGCTTTTGTAGCCAAGATTCCCGTGCACAGCTTATTATTTCTGCAACGACAACTGATCTCAGTTGTAACAGTGCCAGCGGCCCAGCCGATGGTGCTATAGATCTTGCAGCTTCTGGAGGTGTAATACCGTACAGTTATCTCTGGTCAGATGGCAGTACCTCCGAGGATCTCACCGGTCTTGCAGCTGGCAGTTATGCGGTAACAGTTACTGATGCCAGCGGGGCTACCGCTGAAGGCGATTATGAATTAATAGAACCGACAGAGCTAGACATTTCTGCTGTGTTTGCCGATCCCGATTGTGGTAACGATGGACCTTCCAGTGGCATGATAGATGTCACTGTTTCGGGCGGCACTGAGTCATATTCATATACTTGGACTGGACCAGGAATGTCTCCTACTGCAGAAGATCATTATGAATTAGGTACAGGCACTTATGATGTGACTGTTACAGATAGTAATGGCTGTACTGTTGCTGCACAGTATACTCTTACAGAACAGAATTCGGTACAGGTTACAGGCGTAGTCACTGACCTTACCTGCAATGCTTCTAGTGGTCCTGCTGATGGTATGATAAATATAACAGTAAGTGGTGGACAAGGAAGATATGAAAGTGATTATACCTATAGCTGGCGTTCACCTGCTGGTGGGTCTGGTTTGGTAGCAACAGACGCAGATCAAAGTGGACTACCAGCAGCAACTTACGAGGTCATTGTTACTGATGCCAATGGCTGTTATGCGAAAGAAAACTGGACTTTGTCAGAACCACAAACTTTAGATGTAAGTCTAGCTTTACCTAATGCAGGTTTTTGCAGTAATGATTCTCCTACTGCACTGGAAGGTGGACAGCCTGCGGGTGGAGTCTATAGTGGGCCTGGCGTAGTGAATAATGAATTTGATCCTGCACTCGCAGGAGCAGGTGTACATGTTATAAACTACAGATATACAGATGCAGCAGGTTGCATAGGAATTGCCAAAGATGAAATAGAAGTATATCTAGCAGAAGATGTCCATCTTACTATCTGTGAGGAGGAGTTGCCTGCAAATTTTTTCGGTCTGGTAATAGATAGTGTCGGCACCTATGAGACTTTAGGAGAAACAGAGGATGGTTGCTCAATCAAAGTAGTGTTTGTCGTAAACCCATCTCCTATGGATACAACAATCCGTGTAGAAGTTCCAGAAGCAGAACTGCCCTATATATGGTATGGGTGGGAATTATATAATTCAGGAGTTTATTTCTCACAACTGGCAGATATCAATGGCTGTGTTTATGATGAAATATTAGAGCTGACAGTCACAAATAAATCAGGAATTCAGGAAGTGGTACTGTCTGAACAAATCTGCGAATCTGACATTTTTGTCTGTTGGTGGAATCCGGATCTAGTCTTTACAGAATCAGGTACCTATGAAGATATAGTAACAGATAGCAGTGGCTGTACGACAAAGTACATCTTGCATCTGGAAGTAATTCCTCTTGCAGCTGATCTGATATCTGATGTGCAAGTCTGTAGTTCTCAGCTTCCTTATGTCAGTGAGTGGGACCCAGAATTGGAATTCGAAGAGGCAGGAAACTATACCTACTCAGTTGTGGATGACAATGGCTGTCCTGTGCAACATATATTAAACCTGGAGGTAATACCTGACAATCAACCAGCCCCTCCAAATTTGTGTTATGTATCCTATAATGAAGAGGCAGGAGCCAATGAGATCTTCTGGGAAGATGCAGCTGTCGGAGTAGATGTATTACAGTATAGGGTATATCGAGAAGGCTTGCAGTCTGGTCAGGTAGACCTAGTAGGGACAGTAGCTGAGGCAGAAGAGAACAAAATACTGGATCCTATAACAGCAGCGCAATCAGAAGCATACCACTATTATGTGACTGCAGAAAATTTCTGTAGTGAATCAGAAGCTAGTAATATTCATAAAACCATTCATCTGGATATCGCCTTTGATGCCGATGGAGTACAACTTAATTGGGATAGCTACGAAGGTGTCGCTTATGCTGAAGTAAATATTTACAAAGGTGCATCCCCTGATGAACTGACTTTGTGGAAAACACTGCCCGCCAGTACTTTTGAGTATATGGATATGCTGCCTCCCGTAGGATCAGCTTATTATCAGATAGAAATTGTTGTAGAAGTAGAATGCGACTTTAGAAGAATTGTCTTATCCCGATCTAATATTGTCGCCTACGAAAGGACTAGTAATGTTGCTGAGCTAAAATCATCTGTCCAGCTCTTTCCTAATCCAGTAAGCGATCAGCTAGTGATAGTTGCAGAAAAAACAGTGCTATTGTCCGTTAAAAACGGCATCGGACAATATGTATCAGTGCATCAGCTTAGTACTGGAAGGAACGTAATAAATAGTTCTGCCTGGGACAATGGAATCTACTTACTACAGTTTTCCGCTGAAAGAGGACGCTGGACGGAAAAAATAATAGTCCAGAGAGAGTAAAATGAGACTATAAACTTTTGGTTAGAAGCTCTAGTAAGTCAGCTTGTATCGCTTTTTGTTTGTCTTTGGCATACCAGCTATGTACTGGAATAGAATAGCTTCCACCTTCGCTCAGAATTTGTTTTACAATTTTTTGTGCCTCGGCTGGTCGTGGCCCATACGTTGCGAGTAGCTGGTATTGCTCATCAAGAGAAATGAGGATAGGAATAGATCTGCTGCGACCATCTGTAAGATGTGCATCCATGAGCTGTTCGTGCTCATCTCGGTATACAAATCTTAACTCTATTTTTCCACGACTTGCTTCGGCAACTTTTTGTATGACTGGATTGATCTGTGAGGCATCGCCACACCAGTGTTCTGTGATGACCAGCCAATTCAGCTTGGTGTCTAGTTTTTCTAGAGCTGTCAGCAACTCTGGTTTAAGCTGCAGTTTTCTGTCCAGTCTGGATTGTCTGCTCCAGTTTTGAGGAAGATATTTAGCATAAGGTCCAGGATTATCTGAGTCCATTTCCTCTCTGAATTTGTTTTGGTAGTCTGCATAACTTATACCGGCTTGGAAATAAGACTGATATGATAACTGCGCTTGGGTTCTAGTACTCATAAGATATAATTTGACGCAAAGGTAAATGACTTCTGCTCTTAAGTTCTTGTGGATATTTCCTTAAGAATTGGCAATACTGCCTCATTATTGTTCCAATGGGGAAATACATTCTGAATTAGTCCAAGAAAAGCCGTTTGCTGGATCAGGAAATCTGAATGTGATTTTTTCAATTTATAGCTACCTTTGCCCCATGTCCACACCAAAATCGGTTGCCTTCCACACTTTGGGCTGCAAGCTCAATTTCTCAGAGACTTCTGCTATCGGCAGACAGTTCGAACAGGCAGGATATGGAATCAATAAGTTTGAAGAAGGTGCAGATATCTATGTGATAAATACCTGCTCCGTCACAGAACAGGCAGATAGCAAATGTAGATACACCGTCCGTAATGCCTTACGCAAATCTCCAAATGCAAAAGTAGTCGTCATCGGCTGCTATGCCCAGCTAAAACCTAAAGAGATTTCTGAGATACCTGGTGTAGATCTTGTTCTAGGGGCATCAGAAAAATTCCAAGTACTGGATTATGTCGATGGGATCTCTAAGGCCACCGGCAAAGCAGAAATTCATACCACTCAGGTACATCATGCTAATTCCTTTGAGGAAGCTTTTTCCTTTGGAGACAGAACGCGGTCCTTTCTCAAGGTGCAGGATGGCTGTGATTATAAATGTGCCTTCTGTACCATACCCAATGCCAGAGGCAATAGTAGGAGCAATACTATAGAGAAGGTGGTCAGTGAGGCGAATAAGATAGCTGCCCTAGGTATAAAAGAAATTGTACTGACTGGAGTAAATATTGGTGACTTCGGAAAGCAACCATTTCTGAGTGACAGTGGCAAGACACGATTCAGACGGAAGGAGTACTTTATCGACCTTGTCCGAGCACTAGATAAAATAGAAGGAGTAGAACGTATACGAATATCCTCCATAGAACCCAATCTATGTACGGAAGAAATTATAGACTTTGTATGTCGCTCAGAGAAATTTGTCCCACATTTTCATATGCCGCTACAGTCAGGGTCTGACGAAATATTAAAGCTGATGCGTCGGCGTTACAGGACTGAGCTGTATCAGGATCGTATAGATTTTATAAAGCTGATGATGCCCCATTGCTGTATAGGCGTAGATGTCATCGTGGGTTTTCCTGGCGAGACCGAAGAGAGATTCTTAGAAACTGTTGCTTTTCTAGAGCAAGCTGATATTTCCTATCTGCATGTCTTTACCTATTCTGAGCGAGAAAATACAGCAGCCTTTGAGATGGAAGGGGTAGTGCCAGTGCAAGAACGCCGCCGTCGCAATAAAGTTCTCAGGGCGCTTTCTGATAAAAAACGCCTCGCTTTTTATAAAGCACATCTCGCTGATAATAGACCAGTACTACTGGAGCAAGCTAAAGTTCCAGGACTTATGACTGGCTATACAGATAACTATATCAAAGTGGAATTGCCTCTAGAATCAGAACTTATCAATAGTGTCTTAGACATAAATCTTAGTCATATAAACGAGAGTGGTCACGTGGCGGCACTGAAATGCTAAGGGAAGGCGCTTATGATTTTGAAAATTTTTGGCCCAACCCGATAACTAAGTATATAATTAGCCAGCCAGCCAAGTAGATTCCTATAATTAATACACAAGCTTCAAAATAGAAACTGAGGTATTTGTTGTCTGGAGTGAAATAATAGCAAGCAATAAATGCCGTGCCGGCAAATATGGTCAATAGGACAAGGCTATAGTCCTGAAAAATATAAGCACTGAGACCTGAAATAAAATGCACTACATATACCCAGTTATTGTTTCGACTAGGGACTGTATTTTTCTCAGCTTTCAAAATACCCTTTAGAAGCGCACCCCTACACTTACTGTCCAAAAATCAAACTCTGTACCTTCTACCATATTCACAGCATTGAAAAAGCCTTTTTCGTATTCTACATCTAGTGTAAAAGCCAGCAGGTCACAACCGACGCCTAACACCGCACCCGCAGTGCCAGAATTGTAGTTTTGGTAGGGTGCTGACGGAACTTCAGGGACCTTTAAGATAGAAGCTATGCTGCCTAGAACTTTTGCACGGAGGGCTATTTTTTCCTCTATGATATTAATGACATTGAAACCTAGTCCTGCTCTCAGCTTACCCCAGTTCATGTTTTCATTTACAGAAAAGAAACTGCCATCGCTGACGCCTATGTATTCTATAGCATGAAACTGTCCCCCTATTATAAAGTACATGTTCCCAGAATTAAGTCTGGCATCTGCACCTAGATGGTATCCTTTATGTGCGGTCCCATTGGGAGTAATGGCTTCATTGGAATTTGTAGCTAATGAGATGCCGCTGTATACCTGAAGACCAGCTTGAGCAAAAGACTGACTCTGAAAGGAACTTAACAACAACAGTAGTAATAAGATGAATTTCAAATTTTTATACATAGGGAATAAAGATAATATGTATTTAGCTGCTTATTTGCTTTTTTTGATTCTTAGCAAGTAAATATTGTGTTTTGTACATACTTCTTACTTGATATTTGGACAAATAGGCAGGTCGCTATTTGTTAGTATTGCATTACCCCATAAATTCAAGACAAACGAAACAATTGCTAATTAAACAAACAACAAAATGGACGTAACCAGTATGTTAATTTGGATAGTACTAGGGGCCATCGAAGGATTTATTGCTAATTATAGTGAGCCTAATGGTTTTGGTGCAATAGGAACAATCGTATCAGAATTATAGGGTCTTTTTTAGGTGGGTATTTAGGTCAGACCTTTTTAGGTGTGGGCGCTGACGGTGATGATGCGGGTATAAACGTAACTACAGTGGTGACAGCAGTTGTAGGTGCGCTGATATTCTCTTTTCTACTCGGTTTTGTAAAAAGCAAAACTTAGAAGGATTTAAGATAAATTTAGTAGGCATAGAGCAATCTGTGTCCTTTTTTTATAATCAATATTCCTATATTTATCATCTGAACACTTTTGTTAATCAATTATCTATGTGCCATATGAAAAACTTAGTATTTCTATTTGTTTTACTTCTTTCCACTTCTCTTTTTGCAATTAATCCTTCTACCAGTAGTAGTATGCTGGACCACTTTCAAGACAGCTCTGATGCTATAGATACAGAGCTAAGTCAGCTACATGAGATGAACCAATTGGTACTGGATAATGGCTATAGCTATGAGGCTCTTAACGCCAACCATCCTACTCTTGTTAGTTCTTCTAACCTGAGTAGCAATGCAAAAGCTGGAATTTTTGATGGTCATCCTGACAATCCAGCAGGAATACCTGGATTCTGGTGGGGATTCTGTTGTGGACTTATAGGAATGGCTGTAGTCTATCTTACTATGGATGAAGGCTCAGGTAGAAAAGAGCAAGTAACTAAAGCATTGTACGGTTGCTTGGCTTCCGCAATACTAGGGACTGCGATCAACATTATAACAAATGTCATTCTCAATAACTAGTCCTCTGAAAAATATTATTATAACATTAATTTTTGGGCTTGGATGCATCGCTGTCCAGGCCCAAAAATTTACCAGTATAAAATCTGACTTTTCTATACTGGAAAAGAATACACTTCAGGATTCTGCTTTTCTAGTAGTAGGAAGCTTAGAATACAACTTGAATAGTAATTATACCATCTACAAAGTCGACTTTCCCAATAAGACTACGTGGGAGTTTAGAGATTCTATACTCACTGTCTATAATGACAAAGATGAACTCGAGAAAACAGATACTTTAGGTATGATGAATGACCTCGTGATTTTCAAAAAGATTCTTAGAGATGAACTGGCTGATTTCGGTCTGAAAGAAGCAGGCTTTAGTGTCATAGATGTACAACAAGCCAGCAGTTCAGTAATGATGAAATGGACCCCACCACCTAGGATGGCGTTTATAAAAGAAGTGATTTCCAAATTAGACAACAATAATCTGTCGGGCCTCATAGTCATAGACGAAAACGGCAAAGAAATAAATAAGACCTTCTACCAAGACTACGTCTATGTAAGAGGAGTGCCTGTCCCCACTAAAGTCAAGAGCCATTTCATAGGAGACGAGGAGCAAATATTCAAAGAATTACAATTCCGAAATGTAATCATAGAATGAGATTCTTGCTCGTCATACTAGCCCTGCTTGTCTGTCACTCACTATTTGCGCAGTCTGCCGATGATTTTAATCTGGTGGATCAGATTCTAAGTGGTGAGCAAGAACAAACTTATGCACCACCAGCTATCCAGAAGAAAGATCAGAATGAACTCCAGCTCACGAGTTCCTTTTTATTTACAGTATATGGAAATCTCATTTCCTCTCAGGATGGATCACGTTGCGGCTTTTATCCTACTTGCTCAGGTTACTGCAGACAAGCTATCTCAAAGCATGGTGTACTAAAGGGAACTATACAAGGTCTGGATCGTCTGACCAGATGCAATGGTCTTACTCCTGCAAAATATACTTTTGACCCGGAACGAAAGAAACTTATAGACCATGTGCACTAGTATACGTGTATGGTTATGTGTTTTGTTTGTTTGCTTTTTTTTAGTTCTGGATGCTCAGGATGAATCTAATAAATTAGATAGTGGCTTTGCGGAATTTTTGTATAATTCAGAACTCTATGAGCTTGCTGCAGAAGAATACGAACGCCTGTTGTATTATGACGCAGAAAATATTGCCTATCTCAGCAAATTGCTGAAGTGTTATTCCTTTACTGGGAAAGAACAGCTTATGGAGCAGAGGTTTGATTTATCCAAGACTACAAACAAAGAGTTGACTCTGAGTTATTTTGACCTATTATTGTCCTTGCGCAAACCCGAAAAATTCGAATCTTTATACCATCAGCAAAAAGCATTGTTCACCGAGGAAGAAAGTCAGAACATACAACTGAAGCTGGCAACCTTGCAATATGATTGGACGGAAGTGCAGTCACATATACAAACACGGAATCTCGACCAGTATTCTAGCATTTATAATAAAATAGAACAGAGTCACTTTGTAAAGCCAGGCCTTGCTGTAGGACTATCAGCTGTAATTCCAGGTCTAGGAAGAATATATGCGAAGGATACAAAAGATGGTCTTGTCAGTGCATTATTTGTAGGCTCTTTTGGCTACCAAACCTATAGAAGGTTTTCCAGTAGAGGATTTAGTGATGTCGGAGGATGGATATATGGAGGCTTAGCACTGGGGTTTTATCTGAGTAATCTTTATGGAACCTATCAGTCAGCTAAATATTATAATAACAAGCAGAATGAAAGAATATATAATTTTTCTCTTCCTAAGTTGCTTACTGAGTCCCAGTAATTTAGACAGCCAGACTGTGAGCAATGTGCAAGGGGATATTCATTTTGCAAGATCACAGTATGCGACTGCTAATTATAAGTCGGCACTGAAAGAATATCTTCGAGTCCACTATTATGACCGATCGGGACAATACGAAAGAGCTACACGAGAAATAGCTTATTGTTTCCAAGCCCTAGGGGATAAAGATAATGCCCTTAAGTATCTGCAAAAGTATCTGCGGATATCAGACCTGATCGCTGAAGAAAAAGCAGAAGGTGCCTATGGAAAGGTAGAGTTGCTGCTCAGGGATCAACCGGCTCTGGCGCTGGTAGAGCTCTTCCAGTTTGATAATGAGGTAATCACTTTAGATGCGGACAGGTACAACTACTTTGTAGCGATAGCCCAGCTACTTGCTGATAACTATGTTGCTGGATTCCAGTACCTCGACAAGTTGAGTTATACCAAGCTGATACCAAGAGAAAGTTTGGTCCAGCTGCAGCAACAACTGGAGAAGAATCATGCTAAGAATCATTTTGCAGCACGTCTTATGTCATCCTTGTTGCCTGGTCTGGGACAAGCAGTCAATGGAGATGCAAAAGATGGACTGAATTCATTACTCATCAATGGTGTCCTAGCTGTGATTTTCTTCAATGTGCAAATGAATCTTACCACTGTAGATGCTGCCTTGTCAGTTTTGCCATGGTTGGGCAGATATTATGTAGGAGGTATAGGCAATGCCGTTACTGCTAGTAAGAGCAAGCAAGTCCGAGTAAAGAGTGAGTTGCTTTCAGAGTTGAATGGACTTTTGCAAGCAGCGAAACGTTAGGACCACTTCTGATTATTCATTGAAATCTACAAGATACATAGCTTGTCCTTTGCCTACGATCAGATATTTTCTTGGGGATATTTCTTCTATATCGTACAAGGCATGACCGGAAGGCATTTTTACTTCTGACACGACTGCCTCATTATCCTTGGTAAGAAAGATGCTTCCATGACTGGATACAGTCATCATGTGGCCATCCAGACTATTGAGTGCCCACTGGAAGCCTTTTTTCTTGAGAATTACTTGCTTCTTTCCTTCTTCCCCGAGAATTCCATTCTGATTGATATTAAAGTTTCTGGCACCTGCATAACAGAGCTTCCCATCCAGTAAGGCCAGCTCATAGACCAGTCCTCTGACCTTCGTGTATCTCTTCCAGTCTTTAAGATTTGTAGATTTTAGGATTTTGGAATTATGGCCATTAAAGACCGCAGCAAGCACATCCCCGTTATCCATTTGTACAAGTGACCAGACAAATTTTCTATAACTCTTCCAGACCAGTTTCATCTCAGAGAGTTCCTGATCTACGACGGCAATGATACCTTTGGGAAAGCGTTTTTGGGATTGTACGATGGCTTTGTTTCCACCACAGACTACGAGTTTTCCATTATCTAGCGCAATAAGATCGTAGAAGCATTTGTCCTTGAACTCTGGAAAGTATTTGCTATAGAAGGTTTTGGATTTCAGGTCGTAACGATATATGGTAGCATCACTAGTGGCAAGAAAAACATAGTGTCCAATTTTCTCTATTTTTAGTATTCTTTCTCCTTTGTTGTCAAACTGGATAGAGCTGATGTTGCCCAAGGTGTCTATCTTTTTAAGAACACCTTGCTTACCACCTGTCCAGTACTCATTGTCACTAATTTTTGTAAGGTGATAGTAAGAGCTGTCAGATCCCTGACCTGGGGAGAGTACCTTTATAGTTTGGGCAGTAGCCACAGATGGCAGAACTAAGAATAATATGTAGGTCATCAGAAGCTTCATCTGTGGGGATTGTCACTTCTCTTTAGTCCGTAATTAGTTTCCAGATACTGTCTGTACTTAGAGAATGCTCTAAGAATAACAGCAGTGGTAAAAGAATCTGACTTCCATATGAGATTATTTCTTACGACAGTACCTCCAGAAAAGAAGACACCTCCTTCCCAGTAGAGGCGCCCATTATCATCATATTGTATATGTTCCAGCAGATAGGAAATAGCTTTCTCTATGGCGTCTTTGGTCTGATGTTCTTCTATCTTGCCGATATTGATCAGAGTATTCAGCGCATAGGCTGTGGACATCACTCTGTCTCGATTATTGAGATTTCTTTTGGATTTCCAGCTGCCATTTCTAGCTTGTTTTCTAAGTAGATTTTTACAAATTTTTTTGCAGCTATCTTCTAGTTCTATGGTACCATTGGCGTAAGCATTGGACATAGCATAAGGGAAATGATAACTATTGGGGTAATAGGAACCGACTCTTCTGTATTTTCTTTTTTTACTTTTTTTCTTGATATAGTTTATGGCTCCAGGACGTCCTTTAGCATCTTCTATTTCATTCATGGCCAGTGCAGTCAGTACATTAGAATTGACCACAGCATCTATATTATTGCTTCCATAAGGGATGTACGGTTTATAAGGATGTGGATAGCACTCGCTGATAGGTGCCAGAAAGAATATGTCGTGAAAGGTGTCGAAAAAGTAATTCCAGTTTTCGAATTGGTATTCTTCTCCTAGCCAAGTAAGATAAGCTCCTGTGTCATGATCATTGCCACTATAGATATTGAACCAATGGCGATTATTTCTGTCTTTGTCTAGATAATTATCTAGAATTAGAGCCAGATAATCGGTATCAAAG